>CBHWAL010000569.1:0-2838 GCA_966111495.1 uncultured Achromobacter sp.
ATCCTGCGCGACGCCGACCGCATCGGCCAGGCGGTCACCGCCCTGGAAGCCGCGGACCAGGCGCTGCCGGACACGGTCGAAATCAAATACGAACTGGCGATGCTGTACGAACGCCAGAACCGCCTGGCCGACCTGGAGCGCATGCTGCGTCAGGTCATCGCGCTGGATCCCGACCACGCCCATGCGTACAACGCGCTGGGCTACACGCTGGCCGACCACAATCAGCGCCTGCCCGAGGCCCTGGACCTGATCACGCAGGCGCTGGAGTTGTCGCCCAACGATCCGTTCATTCTGGACAGCATGGGCTGGGTCAAATTCCGCATGGGCGACATGACCGCCGCCGCGGACTATCTGCGCCGCGCCTACAGCGTGCGTCCCGAAGCCGACATCGCCGCGCATCTGGCCGAAGTGCTGTGGGCGCAAGGCAAGCGTGATCAGGCCACGGACCTGCTTCGCGCGGCCCTGCGCAAGGATCCCAGGAACAAGACGGTTCAAGACGTCGTGAAGCGCCTCGGAGTCAGCCTGTGACGGCAGCATTTGCAGGGTTGCGCGGCGCCGTGGGCAGCTTGCGCTGGATGGCGCTGGCGTTGTTGGCCGTTACGCTGGCGGCGTGCACGTCATTGCCCAAGCCGATCGAAGGCGCCAGCGCCGACGCGTTTTCGCGCATTGGGCGCTTTGCTATCACCGTCAACGAAGAAAGCGGCAAGCAGAACGCGGTACAGGGCGGTTTTTCCTGGTCCGATGATGGCCGCCGCTATGTGCTCGACCTGACCAATCCGCTGGGCTCGACCGAGGCACGCGTGGAAGGCACCCCTGGCGCCGCCAGCCTGACCAAGGCCGACGGCACCCGGCTGGTCGCCGACAACCCCGATGCGCTGGCCGAAGACGCGCTGGGCAGCAGCATGCCGGTCTCCGGGCTGCGCGACTGGCTGCGCGGCAAACTGCCCGCGGACCCCGAAGCCACCGACGTGACCCGCGACGAACTGGGTCGCCCCGTGGCATTCGAGCAGGGCGGCTGGCGCGCCAAGCTCTCCCGATACGACGCGAAGGGCCCGCAACTGCTGGTGCTCGAGCGCCAGGAACCGGGACGCCGCATCCTCGTGCGGCTGGTGGTCAATCAGTCGTGATGCCGCGCGGCGCCGGACGCCGCGCGTCGTGATTCGGGTAAACCCTTATCACATCCCTGCAAATCCAATCAAGCAAACAACCGCCGCAAATTGGGCCGTGTTACCGCTTGAAATATATTGACTTGACTGAATAATTCTCCCTGTGCCGCGCCCGGTTCGCGCGCGGCGCAGCAATTCGGGGTCGACGCTCGTCTGCCGCCACCCTTTTGGAGAATGGCCAATGTTCAGGAACACACGCATCGCGACGGTGCTGTTGGGAATCATCGCGATCTTTTTCACCTTCCAGTTGGTGATTGGCGGCATGGGCTTCGTTGCCCTGCGGCAGACCAACCACGATGTCGAGCAGCTATATCGCTTGTCCGCGCAGCAGGTCAACGCGGTCAATTCCGCGTCGCTGTCGCTCGTTGCGGCTCGCACGGACCTGAGCCGCTATGCCACGCGCGTCGCGCAAGGCAACACCGACGACAAGAGCTCGCTTCAAGCCGCGCGCCAGCGCATCGTGTCGGCCGACCGCGCCTTCCAGGGCTTCTCCGGCAACCTGTCCGCCGAGGAAAAGGCCGAATCCGCCGCCATCATCGACGCTTACACCAAGCTCAGCACCAACCTGCAGAACGTGGGCCGTGTGCTTGAAGCGGGCGACATGGACGCCTACTTCAAGCAGGGCACCCAGTCGGTGCAAGAGCGCCTGATGAGCGAACGCGACGCCTTTGTCCTGCGCGCCGAGGGTACCGGGCAGACGGTCATGGATGAAATCTCCATGTTCCACACGCTGTTCAGCTCGCTGCTGGCCGGCATTCTGGCGCTGGGCCTCTTGGTGGCCGTGGGCGCGCACGTTCTCATCCGCCGCATGATCGTGCGTCCGCTGCTGGAAGCGGGCGACGTCTTCCGCCGTATTGCCGAAGGCGACCTGACGCGCCGTGTGGCGGACCTGGGCAAGAACGAAATCGGCGCGCTGATCGGCGCCCTCAAGGCCATGCAGGATAGCCTCGTGCGCACCGTGTCGGCCGTGCGCCGCGGCGTTGACGAGATCAACGTCGGCGCGCGCGAAATCTCGTCCGGCAACACCGATCTGTCCAGCCGCACCGAAGAGCAGGCCGCATCGCTCGAGGAAACTGCTGCCAGCATGGAAGAGCTGGCCACGACCGTGAAACAGAACGCCGACACCGCACGCGAAGCCAACCGCATGGTGGCCGCGTCGCAGGCAGTCGCGCAGCGCGGCGGCGAGGCCGTGTCCAGCGTGGTGGAAACCATGCACGCGATTTCGGGCAGCTCGTCGCGCATCGCCGACATCGTGGGCGTGATCGACGGCATCGCGTTCCAGACCAACATCCTGGCGCTCAACGCCGCGGTCGAAGCCGCGCGCGCTGGCGAGCAGGGCAAGGGCTTTGCGGTCGTGGCCAGCGAAGTGCGCACGCTCGCGCAACGCAGCGCCGCCGCCGCAAAGGAAATCAAGCAGCTCATCGAAGACTCCGCGCAGAAGGTCGGCGTGGGCTCGGAGCAGGTTGAAAACGCCGGCGCCACGATGCGAGAGATCGTTGAATCCGTGCAGCGCGTGACCAGCCTGATGGCCGAGATCTCGGCAGCCTCGGAAGAGCAGGCCGCCGGTATCGACCAGGTCAATCGCGCTGTCTCGCAGATGGATAGCGTGACGCAGCAGAACGCTGCCCTCGTTGAAGAAGCCGCTGCCGCGGCCGGCGCCCTGGAAGAACAG
>CBHWAL010000570.1:0-2836 GCA_966111495.1 uncultured Achromobacter sp.
GGGTCCGTGGCTGATCGGCGTCATGGTCGACTACATCCGGCAACTGATCGGCCAGATCCCCATGCTGGTGTCCTGAGCGGCGCCCGCCGCGGGACAAGGGTTGCCACGCCATGTTCTCTTTCACGCTCGAGCAGCTCAACGGCTGGATCGGCCAGTTTCTCTGGCCGTTCGTGCGTATTCTGGCGCTGGTGGCGACCGCGCCGCTGTTCTCCGAATCGCTCATCCCCGTCAAGGTCAAGATCGGCCTGGCGTTCGTGCTGGCAGTGGCCATCAGCCCTGCGCTGGACCCCATGCCGCCTGTCGCGCCCGGATCCTACGCCGGGCTGTGGATGGTGATGCAGCAGGTGCTGATCGGCATCGCCATGGGTTTCACCATGCGCATCGTATTCGCGGCGGTGCAGACGGCGGGGGAATTCGTGGGCCTGCAGATGGGCCTGTCGTTCGCGTCGTTCTTTGACCCCAGTTCGGGCGCCAATACCGCCGTGCTGTCGCGCATGTTCAACATCGTCGCGATGCTGACCTTCCTGGCGCTGGACGGCCATCTGCTGGTGCTGGCGGCCCTGGTGCGATCGTTCGACACCCTGCCCATCGCCACGATCCAGCTGCACCAGAACGGCTGGGGCGCGGTCGTGGAATGGGGCAAGACGGTCTTCGTCTCGGGCCTGCTGCTGGCGCTGCCGCTGATCTGCGCCCTGCTCACCATCAATCTGGCGATGGGCATCCTGAACCGCGCCGCCCAGCAGCTTTCCGTGTTTTCGGTGGGCTTTCCCGTCACGCTGATCATCGGCGTGACGGTGCTTGCGATCGTGCTGCCCCACGCCGGCCCGTTCCTGGAATCGCTGTTTGAATCGGGCCTGACGGCGATGAGCCGCGTCGTGGACGCGCTGGCGGGCCGATAGTTCGCCACGTTGCGGGCGACCAGCCGCCCGCAAGACGTTCAACCGGCCGCCGCCTGTCAGTGCTGTCCCACCACGCGGAAGACGCGGATGGTCTCGCGCAGCGCGCCGGACTGATTTCCAAGCTGCGTCACTGCCCCGCCCAATTCCTGCACGAGCGCCGTATTCTGCACGGTCATCACGTCCATCTGCGAGACGGCGGTATCCACCTGTTCGATGCCGGTCGACTGCTCCTGCGAAGCGCGCGAGATCTCGCCGATGATGGCCGTGACGCGGTGCACGGCGTCCACGATCTCCTGCATGGTCGCGCCAGCCTGTTCCGCCTGGGCCGAGCCTTCGGTCACGCGATCCACCGAGTCTTCGATCAGCGTCTTCACTTCCTTGGCGGCCTGCGCGCTCTTTTGCGCCAGGCTGCGCACCTCGCCGGCCACCACCGCGAAGCCCTTGCCGGACTCGCCGGCCCGGGCAGCTTCCACCGCCGCGTTCAGCGCCAGGATGTTGGTCTGGAAGGCGATGCCTTCGATGATGGTGACGATGTCGGCGATCTTGCGCGAGCTGTCCGAGATGCCGTGCATGGTGTTGACCACCTGCCCGACAGCCACGCCGCCGCGCCGCGCCACGTCCATGCTGCTGGCGGCCAGATCGTTGGCCTGCCGCGCATTGTCGGCGTTCTGGCGCACCGTGGACGTCAGTTGCTGCATGCTGGCGGCTGTCTGCTGCAGCGAGGCCGCCTGCCCTTCCGTGCGGCCGGCCAGCTCCTGGTTGCCGCGGGCGATGTCCACCGCGGCGTGCGTCGTGCCCTCGATGCCGCGATAGACGTCCTGAGCAATGCCGATCAGGCTCTTGCGCATGACTTCCAGCGAAAACTTCAGGCTGCCCACCTCATCATCCGATTCCGGCACGATCTGCGTGGTCAGGTTGCCCGCGGCAACCTGGCGCGCCATGTTCGCGGCGTCCAGCATCGGCTCCAGCAGCGAACGCGACAGGCTCCAGCCCATTGCGTAGATGGCGACGATGCCCAGCCCGATCGCGCCGCAACCCAGTGCCGCGCCCAACGGGCTCAGGCTGGCCCAATTGGCATGCAGGCCATACGCGCCGGCCGCGCCGACGATGGCGGATGACAGCGTGGCGTGGCGCAGCATGCGGCTGCGCACGCCAGGCCGAAACGGGAACGCCAGCAGGTCCAGGCCACTGCGCCAGCCGGCGCGCACGGGCCGGCCGTGCAGGATGCGCACGCCCTTGGCCGTCCCCTCGCGCATGCGCGCGTACAGGTCTTCGGCCATCTCGATCTGTTCTTCCGACGGCCGCACGCGCACCGACGAATAGGCCACGACCTCACCGTCCTCGACGATGGGCGTGGCGTTGGCCAGCACCCAGTAGTAGCCCCCATCCTTGCGGCGGTTCTTGACGACGCCCAGCCACGACTCGCCGGCCTCCAGGGTCTCCCAGAGGTCCGCGTAGGCTTCCGGCGGCATGTCGGGATGGCGCACGATGTTGTGCGCCTTGCCGATGAGTTCGTCGCGGGTGAAGCCGCTGACGTCGACAAACGCCGGGTTGGCGTAGACGATGCGGCCCTTGGTATCCGTGCGAGAGATCAGGTACTGGTCCTCGCGCAGCTTGGTTTCCACATTGGTGACAGGTAGATTGACGCGCACGTTTTGTCTCCAGCTGGCGCCCGATCCCCCGGCCACCATTGATTACTGTGTTTTCGTCCTGAAAAATCAGGCGTTGACATTATTTACGGTCATAAATCGGAAAACTTAACGTGCTTATGATTTGAATCAACGGGTGTATAGCCGGCGAATCTAAAACAAATGCCACATGGAACGGCCGGCATCCGTTGGGACGGTGTCAGACACCCGGGCGGCGCCACATCGGCGTGTGGCAGCAATTCTTGGGGGTGTCAGACACCTGCGCTGTGGGGGTGTCTGACACCGCGC
>CBHWAL010000571.1:0-2823 GCA_966111495.1 uncultured Achromobacter sp.
GTCGCGTTCCAGGTGATCGGCCGGGATATACAGACCTTTGCGCGCCAGCAGCCGCAGCGCTTCGTCGTACAGCGACGGGGCCTCGTAGGCGCTCTGCACCTGGGCCAGCAGGTCGGCGCGGTGCGAGTGCGGCTTGAGCATGGCCGCGTTCTTGTTGCCGAGCAGGAACTCGACCTGGCGGTATTGGTAGCTCTGGAATCCGCTCGAGCGCGCCAGGTAGGGCCGCAGCGCGGAGTACTCGGGCGGCGTCATGGTCGCCAGCACGTCCCAGGCGTGGACGAGCTGCTCCATGATCTTGCTGACACGCGCCAGCATCTTGAAGGCGGGCTGCAGGCGGTCCTCTGCCACGCTGGCGATCGCGGCGCGCAGCTCGTGCAGCATCAGCTTCATCCACAGTTCGCTGGTCTGGTGCTGAATGATGAACAGCATCTCGTTGTGCTCGGGCGACATCGGATGCTGGGCGCCAAGCAGTTCGTCAAGATGCAGGTAATCGCCGTAGGTCATGTCGCGCGCGAAATCGAGCTGCGCTTTTTCCTGATGGACGATGTCTTCGGGGCGTTCGTTCTGGCTCATGCGCGGCCTCCGGAGCAGGGCGGCGCGGCGCGGCGGGCGGATGCGGGCAGGGCGCGCCAATGAGGCGCGAATAGGGATTGCATGGTCGATTCTCCAAGCGGGGCGGCGGCTTTCAAGCAGCCGCTCCCGGGCCGGCAAATCAGCCTACAGTTCGCGCAGGACCGCGCGGACTGGGCTGGCATCGGCCTGGATCAGCGCCAACGGCAAGGCGATCAACTCGTAATCGCCTTCGGGCACGTCGTCGAGCACTAGGTTCTCCAGTACGCGCATGTCGTGCCGCAAGATCGTATGGTGGCTGTCCAGGGTCTTGCTGGAAGCGGGGTCGATGCTGGCGGTATCCAGACCGATCAGCATGACGCCGCGTTCGGCCAGCCATTCGATGGTCTGGGGCGCATAGGCGGAGAAGTCGTCCGTCCACCAGTCTTGCGCGGCGTGCTTGGCGGTGCGCACCAGCACGCGGGGCGGCAGGTTATGCGCCGCATGGGCAAGGTGGTCGATCGTGATGAGCTCGCCGCAGTCGATTGCATGGATGACGCGGCAGGGGCCCAGAAAGGGTTCAAGCGAGACCGCGCCGATGGCTGCGGCCCCGTTTTGGTAATGAAGCGGGGCGTCGGCATGCGCGCCGATGTGCGGTGACAGCGTGATTTCGCTGACATTGACCGGACAGCCGGGCGTGAGCGTCCATTTCCATTGCTGGCGGTACGGCGTGTCGCCCGGAAAGACGGGCGATGCCGTCGAGACGGGCGGGGAAATGTCCCACAGGCGTTTCATGGCAGGCAAGGAAAGGTCGCGAGGGCCGGAATTAGGTTAAGCCTAAAACAATATTGGGCGGTAGTCTAACGGAATTCCGGCGCTTGCTGCGGTCAGAGGCAGCCCAGTTCTGCCAGTGACACCGCTGACCCTCCCGCGACGATCAGGTGGTCGACCAGCCTGATGTCCACCAGCGCCAGGGCTTCTTTCAGGTGCCGGGTGAAGGCGCGGTCGGCGGCGCTGGGGGACGCCACGCCGGACGGATGGTTGTGCGCCACGATGAGCGCTGCCGCATGGTGTCGCAGGGCTTCGCGCACAACCTCCCGGGGATAGACCGCCGCCTGCGAAAGCGTGCCCCGCGCCAGTTCGCCCGTGGCGATCAGGCGCAGTTGCGCATCCAGGAAGAGGGCGATGCAGTGCTCCACCTGCAGATGGCCGAGCGCCGCCTTGCAATATTGTTTCACTCGGGTCGGGTGGTGCATCGAGGCGTCCCGGACCAGGTCTTCTTCGAGCGCCCGGCGGGCCAGCTCCAGCAGGGCCGCCAGGGTGCAAGCTTTGGACGCCCCCAAGCCGGCGATGGCCATCAGGTCCTGCGGCGAGGTGCTCAGCAACCCGCGCAGCCCGCCGAAACGCTCCAGCAACTGGCGGCACAGATCCACGACATTCAGGCCCGGAATGCCCGTGCGCAGGGCGACGGCAAGCAGCTCGGCGTTCTGGATTGATGCGGCCCCGTGGCGTAGCAGACGCTCTCGGGGACGGTCTTGTTTTGGCAGCCGGACGGACAATTTCATAAGAGGCTCTAAAATCAGGGTTTACTCAAATACCCATACGGTGGCAGATCGTGAGCATCGCCTCTAATGAAGTGAACGTTTTGGTCCGTCCGGATTCCTACCTGACGCTGCACTACCGCATCACGCTGGCCTCGGGCCCGGGGGCGGGTTCCGTGTTCACCGACACCTTCGACGGCCGTCCCGGCACGCTGCAGATGGGCGGCGGGCAGTGGGCGCCTGGTCTTGAGGCCGCGTTGGTCGGCCGCGCCGAGGGCGATAAGTTCAGCGTCACCATCGAACCGGCCGACGCCTATGGCGACCGCAATCCCGAGCTGATCCAGCGCGTGACGCGCGCCATGCTGGCGCAACATGCCGGCGAGGACGCCACGTTCGAACCCGGCGACCTGGTCGAATTCACCGCGCCCAACGGCGGCCGCTATTCGGGCGTCCTCAAGGAAATCAACGACGACTCCGCGCTGTTCGATTTCAACCACCCGCTGGCAGGCATCAGCCTGAAAGTGGACGTGGCGCTGCTGGGAGTCCTTTGATGAGCCAGGCTGTCACCGCCTCCGACGCCGAAGTCCTGCTGGCGCAGCCGCGCGGCTTCTGCGCAGGCGTGGATCGCGCCATCGATATCGTCGAGCGGGCCATCGAACTGCACGGCGCGCCCATCTATGTGCTCCTCGAGATCGTCCATAACCGATACGTCGTAGAAGACCTGCGCGCCAAG
>CBHWAL010000572.1:0-2818 GCA_966111495.1 uncultured Achromobacter sp.
AAGCTGCTGGCCCTGGCCCTGGCCCAGACCAACGCCGCCGTGCAGATGAACGGCAACAGCGTCAGCAACGCCACGACGCCGGCAGACCTGTTCAAGGCGCGCTTCAAGCCGCTGATGGCGATCATGGTGAAGCTGGCCAACGGCGCGCCGTCCGAGCATATCCGCCTGGACCTGACGACCAACAGCATCGTCAATCTGTCCAACCAGCCTTCGCCGTTCTAGGCCGGTTCCGCGCGCCCTGAAAGGCCAACGGCCCGCTGATCAAGCGGGCCGTTTTTCGTTGGCGGCATTGCCCGCCGCGCGAGAGCCGTGCGCGCTCACCCCTGCCCGGCACCGCCCCCCGCGCGCAGGTCCCGTGGCGTCACGCCGAAGCGCTGTTTGAACAGCCGGCTGAAATGCGAAGGATGAGAGAAACCCACCTGGTACGCCAGCTCGGCAATGCCGCGATGACGGTGCCGCGCGTCCAGCAGCAGTTCGCGGCACCGGTCCAGCCTCTGCTCGAAGATGAACGACTCCACCGACAGCCCGCCCGCGCGCAGGATGCGGTGCAAATAAGCAATCGACACGCCGCAGCCCTGCGCCACCCGCGCGGGCGATAGATCCGGGTCCGCGAGATGCTGGCGAATGTAGGCCAGCACGCGCGCACGGTGCGCCACGGTAACGCTGCTGTCCGCCTCCGAGACCTGTCCCTGTCCCGGCTGCACCAGGAAGAGCACGATGAGGTCGATCAGGCGCTCGCCCAGTTCGGCCGCCTCGGTATCGGTCCAGCCGTCCATGCCTTTGAACAGGTGATCCATGTAGCCCGCCAGCAACGCGCCGCGCGGCGACCCGTCGTCGGTGCGCAGCTTGTAGAAGGCGCCAATGCGTGAATCCCGCTGCGACAGCGCGCTGCGCGGAAACGAGACGCTCAGGCTGCGGTAGCCCGACGCGCCATTTGCGGTTGCCTGATACGGCAGGCTCTGGTTCATCAGGTATACGCAACCCGGTTCCACCTGGAATTCGCGGCCCTGTTGACGCACCGCCAGCGGACCGGCCAGCGGCAGGCCGAAGGTGTAGAACTCCTGGTCCAGCCGTGAAACGTTGCCCGGGGTGCGTTCCAGCCGCTGGCCCTGGTAATGCAGGTCGTTGAACTGCAGGCTGGCGCGGCGCGCCACGCATCGCGCCGGTCGGCGCCGGCGCTGGCCGAAATGGCGAATTCCGTATCTGGCATGGCACGGTCTCCGGGGGGGCTGCGCAACGGGATCTGGCGTCGACATATTGTTGACTCACCCTGCTTTGGGGTGGACGGCGCATTGTGGGCGCGCTTGCCGCAAGTCTATATTCAGCCCGATAAGCACACAACCTGGACAAACCGGGAGGAGACGCATGGACGAGGCAGGAGCGGCAATCGCGCGCCATACGCCGGCATCGCGCTATCTGCGCTGCGCGGGGCGCGAGTTGCACTACACGGACTGGGGCGCTTCTGACGCGCCGCCCATCATCATGTGGCACGGCCTGGCCCGCACCGGCCGCGACTTCGACGAACTGGCGCAGGCTCTGGCCGGCGACTACCGCGTGATCTGTCCTGACGCGATCGGACGCGGCCTGTCGCAATGGAGCCCCGATCCGGTCGCCGAGTACCGGCTCGATTTCTACGCCACGCTTGCGCGCGCTTTGGTGGACGGCTTGGCGCTGGCGCGCGTACGCTGGGTGGGAACGTCCATGGGTGGCGCGACCGGCATGCACGCGGCCGCGACCACGTTGCGCGATCGCATTTCGCACCTGGTCGTCAACGACATCGGACCGGAACTGCCGCAGCCCGCCATCGAGCGCATCCTGGCCTATGCCGGCAACCCGCCGGCCTTCGATACGGTGACGGAGCTGGAAGCGTGGCTGCGCGCCGCCTACAAGCCCTACGGCTGGCAAAGCGACGAACAATGGCGCCGGATGACGGAAACGTCAGTGCGCCGGCTGCCCGACGGCCGCGTCACCGCTCATTACGATCCGGCGATCGTCGGGCAGTTCAGCCACCATCCGCAAGATTACGACCGGTGGGAAGGGTACGACACGCTGCGCATGCCGACCCTGCTCTTGCGTGGCGCCGAATCGGACCTGCTGCTGCCGGAGGTTGCCCACGCCATGACGCAGCGCGGTCCACGCGCGCAGCGCATCGACTTCCCCGATTGCGGGCACGCCCCCGCCCTGAACGTGCCCGCCCAGATTGAAGCCATCCGTCAATTTCTTGCCAGGCCGGACGACACGGCCGCACGCGCCCACTGACACCAGGAGACTTCCATGAAACGCATTCTGCTCGCCGCCATGGCCAGCCTGTGCATGAGTTCCGCGTTCGCGGCAAAAGACTTCGTGGTCGCCCACGTCTATGACAAGACCGGCCCGCTGGAAGCCTACGCCAAGCAGACCCAGAACGGCCTGATGCTGGGGCTGGAATACGCCACGCAAGGCACCATGACGGTGGCCGGACGCAAGATCCGCGTCATCGAGAAGGACAACCAGGGCAAGCCCGACGTCGCCCGCGCGCAGCTCGCGTCCGCCTATGCCGACGACAACGCCGACATCGCCGTCGGTCCCACGTCGTCGGGCGTGGCGCTAGCCATGCTGCCGATTGCGGAAGAGTACGAAAAGATTCTGCTGGTGGAACCGGCGGTGGCGGACTCCATTACCGGCGAGAAGTGGAACAAGTACATCTTCCGCACCGGCCGCAATTCCTCGCAGGACGCCATCGCCAACGCTGTGGCGTTCGACCAGGAGGGCACATCGATCGCCATGCTGGCGCAGGACTATGCCTTTGGCCGCGACGGCGTAAAAGCCTTCAAGGGCG
>CBHWAL010000573.1:0-2792 GCA_966111495.1 uncultured Achromobacter sp.
CGTGCTGTCGGCCCTGCTGCTGACCGCCACGCTGCCGCTCAAGCAATGGCTGCTGGCGTGGCGCGCCGCCTCCCGGCCGGACGTCGGCCGGGAGGACATGCAGCGCCCCATCGAAGGCGGCATCCTGGCCGGGCTGGCGCGCATCTTCCAGTCCCGTTACCTGCTGGGCATTTCGCTGCTTGTCGTGCTGCTGGCCACGCTGAACACGTTCCTGTACATGGAACAGGCGCGACTGGTCGCCGATGCGTTCCCCGATACCGCCCAGCGCATCCGGGTCTTCAGCGCCCTGGATTTCACCGTGCAGGCGCTGGCGCTGCTGTCTCAGATCTTCATCACGGGGCGCGTGGCCACCCGCCTCGGATTGCGATTCCTGCTGACCGCAGTGCCGCTTGCGGTGGCGCTGGCGTTCCTGGCGCTGGCTGCGTTCCCCGTGTTCGCCGTGCTGGCGGCCGCCATGATCCTGCGCCGCGCCGGCGAGTATGCGCTGATCCGGCCCGGGCGCGAGATGCTGTTCACGGCAGTCACGCCGGAAGACAAGTACAAGACGAAGAACGTCATCGACACCGTCGTCTATCGCGGCGGCGATGCCGCCAGCGGCTGGGTCAAGGCGGGCATCGACATGCTGGGCTACGGGGCGGCGTTGATCGCGCTGTTGGGCGCCGTCGTGGCGCTGGGCGCGGCCGCCGTTGGTTATGGACTGGGTAAACAGGCGGATCGGCGAAATGGCGACCTTTCTTAGCTTTAGCTGAACAACCATCTGATTCAGCCAAACGGAAATCCCGGTTCCCGGTCGCACAATGGCGCAGCCCTCAACGCCTCGGGAATCGTCATGAAACGCTCTGCCTGCCTTGCCGCCCTGTTGCTTTGCCTTGCCGTGCCACATGCGCACGCCCACTACCCCGAACGCGCCATCACGCTGATCGTGCCGGCCGCCGCGGGCGGCAACGCCGATATCACCGCCCGCCTCATCGGCCAGGAGATGAGCCGGCTGCTTGGACAGCCTGTCGTCGTCGAAAACCGCGTGGGTGCAGGCGGCCGCATTGGCACGCAAGCCGTGGTCCGGGCGCCCGCGGACGGCTACACCATCGGCTATGCGCACGTCGGCACGCTGGTGCTGCACCGGTATCTGTTCAAGCAGCAGCTTTACGACCTGGACCGTGACCTCAAACCCATCGGTCTGGTCGCCGAAACGCCCAACGTAATCGTCGTGAATGCCGCGTCGCCGTATCGGGACCTGAAAGGCTTCATCGAAGCCAGCCGGGCGCAGCCGGACCGCCTGACCATGACCTCGGCCGATCCGGGCACGACCAGCGAAGTCGGCGTCAAGCTGTTCATCGCGCAGACCGGCGCCGCGGTGCGCCAGATTCCCTACAAGGCCACGGCTGCACAGCTCTCGGACCTGCTGGGCGGCCACGTCGATTCCATGATGGAAAACCTGCCGCCCTTGATCGGCAACTTGAAGGATGGGCGCCTGCGCGCGCTCGCCGTCACCACCCGCAAGCGCGCCGCCTCCAACCCCGATGTGCCAACCGTTGCCGAACAGGGCTACCCGGAGTATGAGCAGTCCGCGTGGAGCGCCCTTGTTGCGCCGGCAGACACGCCCACTGCCGCGATCTCGCGGCTGAACGCCGCGATGAATCAGGCGTTGCGCTCGGACGCCGTAAGCCGCGAGTTGCGCAGCCGCTCGCAAGAACCCCTGGGCGGCACGCCTCAGGATGTTCAGTCCCAGATCAAAAAGGAGCT
This sequence comes from uncultured Achromobacter sp., assembly GCA_966111495.1. Taxonomy (GTDB): domain Bacteria; phylum Pseudomonadota; class Gammaproteobacteria; order Burkholderiales; family Burkholderiaceae_B; genus Achromobacter. The sequence goes on from CBHWAL010000573.1 coordinate 1,744, forward strand.
GCCCAAGTGGGAAAGCATCATCAAGGCCGCCACGCTGGATTGAGCCGCGCGCAGCCCTCCAACGGACCCGCCGCATGGCCAACGTAACCCGCGAGGATTTCTCCGTGGCCGCCGCCACCAATGCGTCGGCTTACCGGCGCGTCACAATTCCGGTGCTGCGAATCGAGGCGGGCCCGGGGCCTGCCGTCGCGCTCATCGCCGGCGTCCATGGCGACGAATGGGAGGGTCAGGCCGCCATCCTGGACCTGTGGCATCAGTTGCCCGACATCCTGCAACGCGGCACCGTCTATCTGCTTCCCGCGGTCAATGCAGAAGCGTCACTGGCCGGCACGCGGCTGTCGCCATCCGATGGCGGCAACCTGAACCGCGCTTTTCTGGGCGCGCCAGCGCGCGGCTACACCGAAAGCGTCGCGGCAGCCCTGGAAGCCCGGCTGCTTACCCGGGTGCAGGCCATGGTGGACGTGCACAGCGGCGGCGCGTCGCTGCGGTACCTGCCGTCATCCGTCATTACCCGCTACGGCAACGATGCCTACGACGAACGCCTGCCCGCGCTCGCTCGGGCGTTTGGACTGCCGGACTGCATGTTCTTTCGCGGCGGCGAAGCCGGGTCCATGCCGGCGGCGGCCAGCCGTCACGGCGTGCTGCGCCTGTCTGCCGAGATCGGCGGCGGCCGGGAAACCCGCCAGTCGCTGGCGGACCGCTGCCGCGACGGGCTGCTGGGCTGCCTGGCGGAATTGGGACTGCTCGCCAGTCCAGCGCACGCACACGCCGCCCAGGACGCGGAAGTCCGCCTCTACGATCTGGACGCGCCCGCCGCGACACTGCGCGCCCGCGAGTCCGGCGTATTCGTGCCCACCGTGGAGCTGGGCCAATCCGTGGCCGCGCAGCAGCCCCTTGGCCGTCTCATCGAACCGGCACGGCCCGACGCCCCGCCGCGCGCCCTGCTCAGCCCGCAAGCGGGCACCGTCGTCTGCTTGCGGCCTATCGCCCGCAGCGACGATGGCGATTGCCTGCTGCAGGTGGCGCCCGCCCTTCCCTTGGACTCTCTT
>CBHWAL010000574.1:0-2778 GCA_966111495.1 uncultured Achromobacter sp.
CAGCCCCGCGATCGTATCCCCGGACAGCCATCCACGCAGGCGCGCCATCGCAGTGCTCCCTTCGGCAACGCCGATGTACGCATCGAGCGGCGCGCGGCGCAGGCCGTAGCTGCGTGTGGTGTCCGCCGCGAGCCGCAGGAGTACCTCGTCAGCGGCAGGGAGGAGGCGCGTGCGGGCGCGTGCATCGCTGTAGCGCGTGACCGCGGTCACGAGACGGCCCGTGAGGACCCCCGCCAGTTGTCCATCGCGCTCGGCGGGAAGCGCACGCACCACCATCTGCGCGTAGCGGGCCGGTTCCATCCGCGCCTCACGCACCAGATCCCACAGCGCCCCCCACAGCATGGCGCGCAGAAAATCGTCGCGCACATCGGCCACGTGTGTTTCGAGCCAACGCACGCTCGCCGTATCGGGCAGCACGATGGCGTAGCCAAAATCGCCATCGTTGGCGAACACAAACGCGGGCGCCGGCTTCCCGACGGCCGCCGCAACCCGGGTGGTGTCCCGCGGGGACGCCCAACATTGAAATACAACGCATTGCGGGGCGGGCCCGCGCTCGCCGGCATCGGCCACGCGGGCCTGGGCAATGCCGCCGGCTACACCGAGATGGAAATCCTGGCGCAGGCGAGCGCGCGCGCCGTGGCGGACGCCGGGCTGCGCATGAGCGATATCGACGGCCTCTGCACGTGCAGCGCGTCGGCGACGATGTGGGCGATGCCGGTGGCCGAATATCTGGGCATCAAGCCCACGTTCATCGACAGCACCATGCTGGGCGGTTCGAGCTTCGTCGCGCATCTGGCGCCCGCGGTCCACGCGCTGATGTCTGGCGAGTGCAACGCGGTGCTGGTCTGCTATGGCAGCACGCAGCGCTCGGGCTCGATGAATCGCGCTGCCGTTGGCAAGATGCGCGCGGCGCTGGATCCGCAGCCTTTCGAGGCGCCCTATGAGCCGCTGCAGCCCATCACCGCCTACGCGCTGGCCGCCGCGCGCCACATGCACGAGTACGGCACCACGCGCGAGCAGCTGGCGCAGGTGGCCGTGTCGGCGCGCGAGTGGGCGCAGCTCAATCCGGACGCCTGGTCGCGCGATCCGCTCAGCCTGGATCAGGTGCTGGCCGCACGGCCGGTGTGCGATCCGCTGACGGTGCGCGACTGCTGCCTGCTGACTGATGGCGCGGGGGCGTTCGTGCTGGTGCGGTCGGACCGCGCGCGCGACCTGGCGCAACCGCCAGTCTACGTACTGGGCAACGCCACCGAAGTCTGGCACCGCCAGATCTCCTCGATGCAGGACCTGACGGTCACCGCGGCCTCGCGTTCGGGACCGCGCGCACTAGCGCAGGCCGGCGTGCAGGTGCCGGACGTCGACCTCGTCTGCCTGTACGACGCGTTCACCATCAACGTGCTGCTGTTCCTGGAAGACCTGGGCTTCTGCCCCAAGGGCGAAGGCGGCCGGTTCGTGGAAGGCGGCCGCATCGGTCCGGGCGGCTCGCTGCCGGTCAACACCAACGGGGGCGGGCTGTCGTTCGGCCATCCCGGCATGTACGGCGTGTTCCTGGTGCTGGAGGCGGTTGCGCAGTTGCGCGGCCAGGCCGGCGCGCGTCAGCGGTCCGCCGACATCGCGCTGGTCCACGGCAACGGGGCCACATTGTCCAGCCAGTCCACCGCCGTGCTGGGCACCGCGGCCGCGCTCTGATTTTATTCATCCAACCTGGAGTCCTGCGGCGTGTCGCGCGCCGCGGGCTGAGTTCATGATCGACAAGATATCTCCCTCGCTGCAAGAGGCGGTCAGTGTGATCGGCGACGGTGCCACCGTGATGGTGGCCGGCTTCGGCGACTCGGGCCTGCCCTGCGCGCTGCTGCACGCGTTGAAGGACGCGGGACCGCGCAACCTGACCATCGTGAGCAACAACGCCGGCACGGGCGACTACGGGCTGGCGGCGCTGCTGTCTGCGGGCCTCGTGCGCAAGGTGATCTGCTCGTATCCGAAGTCGTCGGGATCGGACGTATTCACCGCGCTGTACCGCGCGGGCAAGATTGAACTGGAAGTCGTGCCGCAGGGCACGCTGCTGGAACGCATGCGGGCGGCGGGCGCCGGGCTGGGTCCGTTCTTCACGCCCACGTCCTACGGCACGCCCGTGGCCGACGGCAAGGAGCAGCGCATCTATGAAGGCGTGGGCTACGTGCTGGAGAATCCGCTGTCCGCCGACTTCGCGCTGCTCAAGGGCGATCAGGCCGACCGCTGGGGCAACCTGACCTACCGCCTGGCCGCGCGCGGTTTCGGGCCGGTCATGGCGATGGCCGCGCGCCACACCATTGCCGAGGTCAACGAGATCGTGCCGCTGGGCGGGCTCGCCGCCGACGCCGTGCATACGCCCGGCATCTTTGTTCAAAGCGTCGTTCGCCTGGAGGCACGCCATGACGGTTAAACCCCTCTCCCGCCTGCGCGTGGCGCAGATTGTCGCGGACGACATTCCCGACGGCAGCTATGTCAATGTCGGCATCGGCATTCCGACGCTGGTGGCGGGCTGCATCGCGCCGGACAAAGAAATCATCCTGCACAGCGAGAACGGCATCCTCGGCTTGCGCGGCCTGCGCGAAGGCGAGACGCCCGACCCGGACCTGATCAACGCCAGCAAGGTGTCCGTGCAACTGCTGCCGGGCTCCTCGATCTGCGACCAGGCCACGTCGTTCGCCATGATGCGCGGCGGACATCTGGACCTGACCATTCTCGGCGGCTTTCAGGTGGCGCCCAACGGCGATCTGGCGAGCTGGTCGCTTGGCC
>CBHWAL010000575.1:0-2777 GCA_966111495.1 uncultured Achromobacter sp.
CCTGGCCGCCTGGTGCGCATGCCGCGCCGTGCCAGGCGCACGATCCATGCCACTACAGGCAGGAGATAGTTGATGACGGAGATTCAAACCATCGGCGTCGTGGGCGCCGGGGCCATGGGGCGCGGCATCGCGCAGATCGCGGCGCAGGCCGGCCTGCGCGTGCGCCTGTACGACACCAGTTCAGAGGCCATCGCGGCCGCGCGCGAGTCGCTGCGCCAGACTTGGGAGAAGCTGGCCCAGAAGGGCAAGCTGACGGCAGCCGACGCGCAAGCTGCCCTTGAACGCGTCGAATCGGCCACCGCGCTGACCGACATGGCGAGCTGCCAGCTCGTGGTCGAGGCCATCGTCGAGCGGCTGGACGTCAAGCGGGATCTTTTCGCGGCGCTGGAAGGCGTGGTTGCCGACGACTGCATCCTGGCGTCCAACACCTCGTCCCTGTCCATCACGGCCATCGCGGCGGCCTGCAAGCGTCCGCAACGCGTGGCTGGCTATCACTTCTTCAATCCAGTTGCGCTGATGAAGGTGGTTGAGGTCATCGACGGCCTGCGCAGCGCGCCGGAAGTCGGCGACGCCCTGGCTGAGCTGGCCCGCCGCATGGGCCACACGCCCGTGCGCGCCAAGGACATGCCGGGTTTCATCGTCAACCACGCCGGCCGCGGCATGAATACCGAAGGCCTGCGCGTGGCGCAGGAGGCCGTGGCCACCTTCGCCCAGGTCGACGCCGTGATGCGCGAGCAGGCCGGCTTTCGCATGGGACCGTTCGAACTGCTGGACCTGACCGCGCTCGACGTCTCGCATCCGGTGATGGAATCCATCTACCGCCAATTCTTCGACGAGCCGCGCTTTCGCCCGTCGCCGATCACGACCGTGCGCCTGGCGGGCGGGCTGATCGGCCGCAAGGCCGGTGAAGGCTTCTACGTCTACGCCGACGGCCAGAAGCAGGTGCCGGCCGAAGCGGCCGTGCCGGCGCTGCCCGACGGCCTGAAGGTGTGGGTCAGCCCCAAGCACGGCGAAGGCTACGCCCGCGCGTCTGCGTTGGTTGAAAAGCTGGGCGGCACGCTGGTGACGGGTTCCACGCCCGATGCCGATGCGCTGATCCTGGTCACGCCGTTCGGCGAAGACGTGTCCACCAGCGTTTCGGCGCAAGGCCTGAACGCGGGCCGCACGGTCGGCCTGGATACGCTGTATGCGTTCGATAACGCCAAGCGCCGCACGATCATGATCTCGCCCGCGACCGAGGACAAATGGCGCGACGCGGCTCATGCACTGCTGGCGGCTGACGGCGTGCCCGTCACGGTGATCGAGGATTCTCCCGGCTTCATCGCGCAGCGCATCGTGGCGCACATCGTGAACATCGCCTGCGACATCGCGCAGCAGAAGATCGCCACGCCCGAAGACATCGACCTGGCCGTGACGCTGGGCCTGGGTTATCCGGTGGGCCCGCTGGCCTTGGGCGACAAGCTCGGCGCTGATCGCATCCTGGAAATCTTGACGAGCATGCAGCGCGTGACGGGCGACACGCGCTACCGTCCCAGCCTGTGGCTGCAGCGCCGCGTGCAGCTGGGCATGTCGCTGGTGAAGTCGTCGGCGGCGGACTGAACGATCATCCGGCCGTGCTGGCTGCTGGCGGGGACGGCGTCTGAAACCTTGCGAAGCGAAGACGGTCTACGGATAAAAAAAGCCCCTTGATGATTCAAGGGGCTTTTTATCGCCTGCGATGCGGGCGCGGTATTACTTGGCGGCGTTCACCATGAACTCCACGGCTGCGCGGATGTCGTCTTCCGAGGCGTTGGCTGCGCCGCCCTTGGGAGGCATCACGCCCTTGCCTGTCATGGCCACCTTCACCATGGCGTCCATGCCAGTCTTGATGTAGGGCTCCCAGGCGGCCTTGTCGCCGAACTTGGGTGCATTGGCGACGCCCGTGGCGTGGCAGGCAAAACAGGCCGTCTTGTAGAGCTGTTCGCCGGCCGGGTTGACGGCGGCGGCTTTTTGCTCGGGGGCGGCGGCAGCCGGTGCTGCAGCAGCAGGAGCAGCGGCGGGTTCGGCTGCGGCAGGAGCGGCAGCGGCAGCGGCAGGAGCTGCGGCCGGCGCGGCTGCGGCTTCGCCTTCCTTCTTGGCGCCTTCTTCAGCGGGGGCCGCGGGTTCCGGCAGCGAAGCGCCCGACTTATTGGCCATGTAGACCACGGCGCGCGCGACTTCGTAGTCGGACAGGGCCGGGTTGCCGCCCTTGGCAGGCATGCCGCCCTTGCCGTGCAGCGCGACCTTCATCATCTCGTCGTAGCCAGCCTTGATGAACGGCGCCCACGCGGCGTTGTCGCCCAGCTTGGGTGCGCCAGCCACGCCGGCGGTGTGACAGGCCGTACAGACGGTGGCAAAGACTTGTTCGCCGGTCTTGAAGACCTTGGGTGCGTTGGCGTCGACCAGTTCGAATCCCGCCACGGGTGCGATCCGCCGGGCGACGGCCTCGCCGGACAGGGCGTCCGAGCCGGCGCCGGTCTTGGTGCCGGTGACGACCATGTTCACCAGAAGGATGATGATGGCGATGGGAACCACGAAAGCGAGGACGATCGTGACGATCAGTTGCTTCGGGGTCTTGATGGGGGAGGCGTGCTCTTCTATGTGTTCCTGCTCGTTGCTCATGACCAAATCCTGCTAACGGGTACCGGGGGCGCCTGGCGGCGGCAACAGAAAATAACAACTGCACAAGTCGGCGGCAACACAATGCCGCCAGCAAGCCAACGCTGGGGTATATAACGGTGTCAGGGACGCTCGTCCCA
>CBHWAL010000576.1:0-2771 GCA_966111495.1 uncultured Achromobacter sp.
TCGGCATGGCCGCCGGCGGCGCGCTGGGCAGCCTGGCGCTGGCTCACTGGGGCTGGACCGGCGTGACGCTGACGGCGGCAGGCGCCGCGGCCGCCGCCCTGGCCCTGCGTCTTTGGCCCGCCAGCAATCGCAACGGCGACGCCAGCCGCTACGCGGCGTGAGGATCGGGCCGGCGTCTCGCGGCGCCGGCCGTTCCTGCTACACCAGCACCGACACCGTCTGCGTGTTGGTGTATTCCAGCAGTCCGCCCAGCGCATTTTCCACCCCCACGCCAGACTGCTTGTGCCCGCCAAACGGCACGTCGGGTGACATGACGTGGATGTGGTTGATCCACACCGTGCCGGTCTCCAGCCGCCGCGCAATCGACTGCGCCAGGGCCACATCCTTGGACCACACCGATCCCCCCAACCCGTACTCGGTATCGTTGGCGCGGCGGATCACCTCGTCGATGTCGCGGTACTTCAAGAGCGGAAGCACCGGCCCGAAAGCCTCCTCCACCACGCTGCGCGCGTCGTCGGGCGGATTGTCCAGGATGGTGACGGGCACGAAGTAGCCCTTGCCCTCCGGCACCGCGCCCCCCGTCAGAAAACGCACGCCGGTGCGGTGCGCATCGGCGATCAGGTCCTTGACGCGCTCGAACTGCGCGCGGTTCTGTATGGGGCCAAGCCCGGTGCCGGGCTGCGATCCGTCGCCCACCACCACGTTGGCCGCCTCGCCCGCCAGCGCGTCGGCGAAGCCGTCGTAGATGGACTCGTGCACGTACAACCGCTTGGTCGCCAGGCAATACTGCGACGAATTGCGGAAGGCGCCCCAGAACAGCTTGGCGGCCGTTTCCTTGACGTCGACATCGGGCAGCACGATGGCCGCGTCGTTGCCGCCCAGCTCCAGCGTCACGCGCTTGAGCCGGCTTGATGCGCTTTGCATGACACGGCGGCCGGTCACGGTGGAGCCGGTGAAGGCGATCTTGTCGATGCCGGGATGCTCGGTCAGCCACGGCCCCAGACGGTCGCCGCCGCTGACCACGTTCAGCCCCCCGGGCGGCAGCAGGCCGCGAAACAGTTCACCCATCTTCAATGACGTCAGCGGCGTGTACGGCGAGGGTTTGAGCACCACCGTATTGCCAGCCAGCAGCGCCGGTGCAATCTTCCAGATGGCCAGCGTCATCGGAAAATTCCACGGCGCAATGGCGGCAACCACGCCGATGGGCACGCGCCGCGTCTCGAACCGGTGGCCCGCACCGCTGTCGTGATGTTCCACCGGCAGGTCGCGCGCGGCAAAGGCGCGCAGCCACGCGACGCAGCGCCCGACCTCGGCGCGCGCGTCCGCGTGCGGCTTGCCTTGTTCGCGCGTCAAGAGCCGCATGAAGCCGTCGGCGTGCTGTTCAAGTTCATCGGCCATCTTGCGCAGCGCCGCCTGGCGGTCGCCGATGGGGCGGTCGCGCCACGGGCCGAACGCCGCGCGGGCCGACGCGATGGCGGCGTTCAACTGGTCCAGCGACGCATCGGGCGCGGCCGCGATGCGTTCCTCGGTGGCCGGGTTGAGCACGTCGAAGGTCTGCGGCGACGTTTCCGCGCGGCCGTTCACCGTGATCGTGTAATCGGAATCCAGATTGATGCTCATGGTTGTGTTGCCTGTTCAAGAGTGACCGGGGATGCAAGGGGTTCCGTGCCGGTGGCGGGACCTAGCAGCAGCCGGCCCACCACGCGGCCCGCGGCCAGATCCGCCAGCGCGGACTGCGCCCCGTCCAGGCAGCGGCACGCAGTGGGACTGGGGATGGGCTTGCGTTCGCGTACCAGCGCCATCAACGCGCGCAGCTCGTCCAGGTTGCCGATGTACGAGCCCTCGATGCTGATGGCGCGCATGGGCACCAGGGCGGGCGACAGGGACAGCTCACCGCCAAAGAGGCCCACCAGGATGAGCTGGCCGCCTTTGGTCAGCAGGTCCAGGCCCAACTGCACGGTGCTGGCGGCGCCCACGCAGTCGATCACGGCCCACACCGCGCCCGCCGCCTGCCGCACCTGCGCGGCGGCATCGGCTTCGCCGGCGTCGATGGCCGCATGCGCGCCCGCGGCCAACGCCGCACCCCGGCGCGCGCCGTCCGGCTCCACCACGACGACGTTGCCGCAGCCCAGCGCGCGCAGCAGCGTGACGCCCATCAGGCCCAGCCCGCCTGCGCCGATCACCACCACCGATTCCTCGGCCAGCACGTCCTGCGGGATCTTGCGGATGGCGCTGTACGTGGTCAGGCCCGAGCACGCATAGGGCGCGGCCTGCTCGGGCCGCAACTCCCCGATATCGACCAGATAGCGCGCGTGCGGCGCGACGATGTAATCGCTATAACCTCCGGGGCGGAAGATGCCCAGAAAGCGCGGCGACGCGCACAGGTTCTCGCGGCCGCGGCGGCACACCTTGCAGTCGCCGCAGCCAATCCAGGGGTACACCAGGTAGCGCTGCCCGGGACGCACGTCATCAGGCACATCCGGCCCGGTGGCCACGACTTCGCCCACGGTCTCATGGCCCAGCGTCAGCGGCAGCGACACGCCGCGTTGCTGCATGCTCAGTCGCTTGCTGCCGCCCAGGTCGTACGAGCCTTCCCAGGTGTGGATGTCGGTGTGGCAGACGCCCGCCGCCAGCACGCGCAGCAGCACCTCGCTGCCTTGCGGCGTGGGCGTGGGGCGCTCGGTTCGCGTCAGCGGTTCGCCAAACGCCGTGACCTGATAGCTGATCATTCCGCGCCTCCGGACTTGGCCAGCGCGCAGCCGCCCTTGTCT
>CBHWAL010000577.1:0-2761 GCA_966111495.1 uncultured Achromobacter sp.
AGCCGCAGGTGGAGTCAGCCGCCGTGCAGAAAGAGCAACAGCCCAATGGTGAAGAGCAGGGCGATTCGCGTCAGTCGCCGCTGGATCAGTACGCCACCGACCTGAACGCCGCCGCGCTGGCCGGCCGCATCGATCCCCTGATCGGCCGCGAGCACGAAGTCGAGCGCGTCATTCAGGTATTGTGCCGCCGCCGCAAGAACAACCCGCTTCTGGTGGGCGAAGCCGGCGTGGGCAAGACCGCCATCGCGGAAGGCCTGGCCTGGCGCATCACGCGCGGCGAAGTGCCCGAGGTCCTGCAGGCCGCTCAGGTCTTTTCGCTGGACATGGGCGCGTTGCTGGCCGGCACCAAGTACCGCGGCGATTTCGAACAGCGTCTGAAAGGCGTGCTCAAGCAGATCCGCGGCAACCCCGACGCGATCCTGTTCATCGACGAAATCCACACGCTGATCGGCGCCGGTTCCGCGTCGGGCGGCACGCTGGATGCCTCCAACCTGCTCAAGCCGGCTTTGTCGTCGGGGCAGTTGAAGTGCATCGGCGCAACCACCTACACCGAATACCGCGGCGTGTTCGAAAAAGACCACGCGCTGTCGCGCCGGTTCCAGAAGATCGACGTGCCCGAGCCCAGCATCGAACAGACCGTGCAGATCCTGCGCGGCCTGAAGAGCCGCTTCGAAGAGCACCATAGCGTGCGCTATTCGGCTGCGGCGCTGTCGGCTGCGGCCGAACTGTCGGCGCGCTTCATCAACGATCGCCACCTGCCTGACAAGGCCATCGACGTGATCGACGAGGCCGGCGCCGCGCAGCGTCTGCTGCCGCGTTCGCGCCAGAAGAAGGTGATCGGCAAGGTCGATATCGAGAACATCGTTTCCAAGATCGCGCGCATCCCGCCGCAGTCTGTCTCCAACGACGACCGCAGCAAGCTCGCTACGCTGGATCGCGACCTCAAGACGGTGGTGTTTGGTCAGGATGGCGCCATTGACGCGCTGTCCGCCGCCATCAAGATGGCGCGCTCGGGCCTGGGCAAGCCGGAAAAGCCGATCGGCGCCTTCCTGCTGTCGGGCCCCACGGGCGTCGGCAAGACCGAAGTCGCGCGTCAGTTGGCATTCACGCTGGGCGTCGAACTGCTGCGCTTCGACATGTCGGAATACATGGAACGCCACGCGGTGTCGCGCCTGATCGGTGCCCCGCCGGGATACGTGGGTTTCGATCAGGGCGGCCTGCTCACCGAGGCGATCACCAAGCAGCCGCATTGCGTGCTGCTGCTCGACGAAATCGAAAAGGCGCACCCGGATGTGTTCAACATCCTGCTGCAGGTCATGGACCACGGCACGCTGACCGACAACAACGGCCGCAAGGCAGACTTCCGCAACGTCATTCTCATCATGACGACCAACGCGGGCGCCGAGACCTTGAACCGTCCGTCGATCGGTTTTGCGAATTCGCGGATGGTGGGCGACGAAATGGCGGAAATCCGCCGCATGTTCACCCCTGAATTCCGCAACCGCCTGGACGCGATCATTCCCTTTGCCGCGCTGGACCACGAGGTCATCATGCGCGTGGTGGACAAGTTCCTCATGCAGCTTGAAGACCAGTTGCACGAGCGCCGCGTGGAAGCCGTATTCACCTCGCGCCTGCGTGAACACCTTGCCAAGGAGGGGTTCGATCCGCTGATGGGCGCGCGTCCCATGCAACGGCTTATCCAGGACACCATCCGGCGCGCGCTGGCCGACGAGCTGCTGTTTGGCAAGCTGGTCGACGGCGGCTCGGTCACGGTGGATCTGGACGAGTCGGGCAAGGTCACGCTGGACTTTGACGACAGCGGCAAGCCGCCTTCGTCGGACGCGCCGGACAAGCAGGAAGTCGAACTCGTCGACTAATGACCGCGGACCGCCAGCCGCTGATCGAATGCGAACACTGCGCAAGCATTTATCGCCGACATCAGCTTGAACCTGGCGAGACCGCCAATTGTGCCCGCTGCGGCGCCGTGCTCTGGCGCTACAGCGGGCTTACTTTGTCCAATTGGCTGGCGCTCGCCATCACTGCCCTGATCGTCTTCGGGGTGGCCAATGCCTACCCGGTCGCTTCGATGTCGGTGCAGGGCATGGTGCAGCAGGCGTCTCTGCTGGACTCCATTTCCATTACCTGGCGCCAGGGCCATTGGCTCGTGTCCATCATGACCGGGCTGGCGGGCTTCGCGCTGCCGCTTCTGCAACTGAGCGTGCTGCTATGGGTGCTGGGCCCGTTGTCCCGGGGCCGCGAGCCGGCGGATTTCCACGCTGCCATGCGCCTGTTGGGCGTCTTGCGGCCGTGGTGCATGGTGCCGGTGTTTCTCTTGGGGGTGCTGGTTGCCGTGGTGAAACTGGCGGGGATGGCCGCGGTGGAGCCGGGCATCGGCCTGGCCGCGTTCGGCGTCCTGACCGTGCTGCTCACGATTCTGGGCAGGTTGTCGCCTCATGTGTTGTGGCGGTATGCCGAATCCGTTGGCGTGGTGCCCGTGCATGTGCCCGAAGCCGGGCCCGACGTCGTGTTGACCGGTTGCCATGTCTGCGGCCAGGTGCAGGCCCTGCCGCGGGACGCCGATCCCGAGGCGCACCATCACTGCGTGCGCTGCGACGCGGTGGTGCATTACCGCAAGCCCGATCACGTGGCCCGTACCTGGGCGTTGTTGCTGGCGGCTGTGGTGTTCTACATTCCCGCGAACGTGCTGCCGGTGATGAACGTCAGTTCGCTGTTGGGCGACAGCGCGCACACCATTCTGGGT
>CBHWAL010000578.1:0-2748 GCA_966111495.1 uncultured Achromobacter sp.
CCCGGCGCCGGTCCGCCAGATCCCGCAAATCGCCCATCGCAAGGTCCATGTCCGGCAGCAGGCGACGCTCCGTGGCATCCCGCACGCGGCCTTCGGCAGTCAGCTCGACATGCCGCGTGCTGCGATCAAAGAGCCGCACGCCGGCGCTGTCTTCCAGCGAACGAATCAGGGCGCTGAACGCCGGCTGCGTCAGGTGGCTGCGCTGGGCCGCGCGCGTGAAGTGCCTTTCGTCGGCAAGCGCGACAAAGGCACGCAATTGGCGGGACGACAGATTCATGGCTTTCTTCTATTAATCAATCCGATTTTTCTATTTTACGGATGATCGCGGCTTGCCTATAGTCATTCCAACCCCTTGAACGCGCCTGGACTGCTCATGTCTCAATCTCCCTTGCTCATCGGCTGCGCCTCCGGATTTTCCGGCGACCGCAGCGATGGCGCTGCGGCCGTGGTCCGCACCCTGGCCGCCCAAGGCGGCGGCACGCTGATCTTCGAGACGCTGGCGGAGCGGACGCTGGCGTTGGCGCAACTGGCGCGCAACGACGACCCCAACCGTGGCTATGAACCGTTGCTGGATGAACTGGTGGGCCCGATCCTGGGCGACTGCCTGCGCCACGGCATCAACATCGTCAGCAATTTTGGCGCGGCCAATCCGCCCGCCGCAGCGCGTCGCATTGCCGAATTGGCGCGTGAACAGGGCCTGCCCGCCCCGCGCATTGCCGTCGTGCATGGCGACGCGCTGAATGGCGCCGAGCATCGCGACCTGCTGGCGCAGCGTCTGGGCGCCGCGCTGGACGGCCTGGACATCGTTAGCGCCACCGCCTATCTGGGCGCCACCGAAATCGCCGAGGCCCTGGCCGCCGGCGCGCAGATCGTGGTTGCCGGCCGCGTGGCCGACCCCTCGCTGACACTGGGCCCAGCGCTGGCGCATTTCGGCTGGGATCCCGCCGACTGGCCACGTCTGGGACGCGCCACCATGGCCGGCCACATGCTCGAATGCGGGCTGCAGGTGACTGGCGGCTATTTCTGCGTGCCGGGGCTTAAGGAGGTGCCTGACGTGCATGCGGCCGGCTTTCCCATCGCCGAGATTCAGGCCGACGGCGAATTCGTGATCGGCAAGGCCGACGGCACGGGCGGCGCGGTTGACGCGCGCACCGTGAAGGAACAATTGCTTTACGAAGTGCACGATCCTGCCCGCTACCTGACCCCGGACGTGGTGGCGGACCTGAGCCAGGCGCGTGTCGTCGAGCTGGGCGGCAACCGGGTTGCAGTCCATGGCATCACGGGCCATGCCCGGCCCGCCGAGCTGAAGGTCAACGTCTGCTATCGCGGCGGCTGGCTGGCGGAAGCGGAGATTTCGTATGCGGGCGTGCAGGCCGAGGCGCGTGCCCGGCTTGCCGCCGAGATCGTCCAAAAGCGCCTGGGCGCCGATTTCAAGCTGCGAGCCGACCTGATCGGCGCCATCAGCATCCTGGGCGACGACGCGGGCGAGATGCGCCGCGCGCTGCCCGACAGTCACGCCCGCGACGTGCGGTTGCGGCTGGCCACCGAAAACGCCGATCGCGCGCAGGCCGAACGCGTCCTGCGCGAAGTGACCGCGCTCTACACCTGCGGTCCGGCCGGCGGCGGCGGCGTTCGCACCTCCCTGCGTCCGCGCCTGAACATGATGTCCTGCACCATTCCCCGCGAGGCCGTAAAAAGCGGCTGGAACTTCCTGGAGGAGATCGCGCCATGAACCAGACCCTGCTCGCCGTGCCGTTGTACCGGCTGGCCCACAGCCGCTCCGGGGACAAGGGCGATATCTCGAACCTGAGCCTCATCGCCTGGGATCCCGAATGCTATGACGTGCTGGCTGCGCAAGTCACTGAAGCGCGCGTCGCACAGTGGTTCGCCTACCGCCATCCCAAGCGCGTGACGCGGTTTTCGCTGCCGATGCTCAACGCGATGAACTTCGTGCTGGAGGGCGTGCTGGACGGCGGCGTCAACGACGCGTTGAACCTAGACACGCATGGCAAGAGCCTGTCTTTCAGATTGCTGGACATGACGGTGGAGGTCAGCCCCGAGCTGGCGAGCCGTCTGCCAGACATACCCGGCGACCGCCCCGCGGCCGCCTGATTTCAGTTCCGATAAAAAAACACCACAGGAGACACACATGCGCATCACGACCAAGGGCCGGCTGGCCCTGCTATTGGCCGCCGCCCTGCCCCTATCGGCCATGGCGCAATTCCCGACCAAGCCCATCACCTTCATCGTCCCGTTTGCCGCCGGCAGCGCCACCGACCAGATCGGCCGCGCCATCGGCCAGGGCGTCACCGAACAGACGGGCCAGGCCGTCGTCATCGAGAACAAACCCGGCGCCAGTGCGATGATCGGCGCGGCAGCCGGCGCGCGCGCAGCGCCCGACGGGTACACAGTCCTGATCACCACCAACACCACGCATGCGGCCAACGAGCACCTGTACAAGTCGCTGACCTACGATCCCGTCAAGGATTTCGCGCCCCTCACGCTGCTGGGCAAGGGCGGGCAGATCATGGTCGTCAATCCCAGTTCGCCCGCCAAGACGGTGGGCGACTTCCTGGCCCAGGCCAAGCAGTCGCCGGGCAAGCTGAGCTTTGGCAGCGGCAGCTCCAGCAGCCGCATCGCCGGTGAGTTGCTGCAGCAGATGGCCAACGTGCAACTGCTGCACGTGCCCTACAAGAGCAACCCGCTCGCCGTCACCGACCTGCTCGGCGGCCAGATCGACATGATGAT
>CBHWAL010000579.1:0-2730 GCA_966111495.1 uncultured Achromobacter sp.
AATTCTTCCAGGCGCGCGTTCACGGCCTTGACGGTGTCGATGGCGTTGGCGCCCGGCGCAAGCTGCACCGCCGCACCCACCGACTTCTTGCCGTTCAAGCGCGTTTCGAAGTCATAGCTTTGGCGGCCGACTTCCAGTCGCGCCACGTCGGCCAGGCGCACGGACGAGCCGTCCGCGTTGGCGCGCAGGACGATGCGCCCGAATTCCTCGGGATTGTCCAGCGTGCCCTTCACGGCCAGGGTTGCGGTCAGCTCCTGTTCGGGCGCGCCGGGGCGGCTGCCGAAACTGCCGGCCGGCACCTGCACGTTCTGCGCGGCGATGGCCGCGTTGACGTCGGCCACGGACAAGCCCAGGCCCAGCAGCTTCTGCGGGTCGATCCACACGCGCATGGCGGCTTCGGCGCCGAAGAACTGCACCTTGCCCACGCCGTTCACGCGGCGGATCTCGTTATTGATGTGGCGCGCGGCGTAGTCGGACAGGCCGACCACGTCCTTGTGCGCGTCGTCGCCCTTGTAGGTCAGGGCGTAGATCATCAGGAAGTTCGAGCTGGCCTGCTCAACCTGCAGACCTTGTTGCGTCACGGCCGTGGGCAGGCGCGCCTCGGCCTTCTTGATGCGGTTCTGCACGTCCACCTGCGCCAGGTCCGGGTCCGTGCCCGGCTGGAACGTGACGGTGATTTCCGCGCTGCCGCTCGAACTGCTGGACGACTCGTAGTACAGCATGTTCTTCGCGCCGTTCAGCTCTTCCTCGATGACACTGGTCACCGAATCGACGAGCACCGTCGCGGACGCGCCGGGATAGGTGGCGGCAATCGTCACCTGCGGCGGCGCGACCACCGGGAACTGCGACACGGGCAGCGACGGAATCGCCAGCAGCCCCGCCAGCGAAATGAAGATGGCCACCACCCAGGCGAAATTGGGGCGGCCAATGAAAAACTTGGACATGGTCTAACCTCGGATTTGCGCGCGATTCATGAGGGCCGCTTATTGCTTGGCGGACGCGGCGGCATCGGCGGCGGCGGCCACCTTGGGCTCGTTCACGGGTGTCACGCTGACCTTCTGGCCGGGCACGGCGGCACTGACGCCGCCCACGATCACCCGGTCACCGGCGGCCAGGCCTTCGGTGATGTGCCAATCGCCGCCGCGCATCGTGCCGGTTTGCACCGCGCGGGTCTCCACGACGTCATCCGCCCCAACCACCAACACCTGCGGCTTGCCATCGGTGCTGCGCGTGACTGCGCGCTGCGGGACCAGGATCGCTTCCGGGTCCACGCCTTGGTGCGTGCGCACCCGCACATACATGCCCGGCAACAGCAGCACGTCGGAATTGGCAAATTCACCGCGCAGGGCCACCTGGCCGGTACTGCGGTCCACGGCGATGTCCGAGAACAACAGGCGCCCTTCGCGCTGCTGGTCGGTGCCGTCGATCGTGATGGCGATGCGGGCGCCCTCGCCTTCGCCCAGGCTGCCGTTCTGCATGGCGGCGCGCATGCGCAGCATGTCGCCCACGGGCTGGTTGAAGTCCACGTACACCGGGTCCAGTTGCTGGATCGTCGCCATCGGCGTGGCTTCGTTCTGGCCCACCAGCGCACCTTCGGTCACCTGCGCGCGCCCGATGCGGCCCGAGATGGGCGCCTTCACGGTGGCGTAGTCCAGGTTGAGTTGCGCGGTCTCGACATCGGCCTGGGCCGAACGGCGCGCGGCCAGCGCGCTCTTGAGCGTGGTGTTGGCCGTGTCGAAGTCCTGCTGGCTGACGGCTTCGATCTTGACCAGGGGCGTATAGCGCTTGACCACGGCCTGCGCGTCGGACACGGCGGCCTGGGCCTTCGCCAGCTCGCCCTGCGCACGCGACAGCGCCGCCTTGAACGGCGCCGGATCAATGCGGAACAGCACATCGCCCGCCTTGACGTCGGCGCCTTCGACAAAGTCCCGGCTCAGCACGATGCCGGCCACGCGGGCACGGACCTCGGCCACGCGCATGGGCTCGACCCGGCCGGGGAGTTCGCTTGTCAACGTGTAGCGCTGCGGCTGCACGGCAAGCGCCTGCACCGGACGCGGCTCCGCCGCCTGCGGCTCACCGCCATCGGACCCGCCGCAACCGGCCAGGAGGATTGCGGCCGTCAACACCGCCAGGGGCAGCCGCCATGCTTGGTTCACCATCATTTACTACCCCCGCGCTGCGCGTTCTGAATTCAAAGAGACGCTGATGCTACCCGAAAGGACGATTTGAATCAATATTGATTCATTTGCTGCTTTCAGGCTTAAATCTGATGGCTAACAAGTCTTTACTTGATAAATTCGCTGAAGTTTGTACAAACTGAATCGCCCGTGATCCAATACCGGCCCAGGGATAACCACAAATTGGGGAGGAGGCAATGTCTGAAGAGGCAAGCCACGAACGGCTGCTGGTCGCGCTGGCGCTTGCGATGGTGGATCAGCCGCGCGCCACCTTGCAGGAGCTGGCCAAGGCCGTCGGCGTCAGCAAGGCGACCTTGTACCGGTTCTGTAAGACGCGGGACCAGTTGGTGATGCGCCTGATGACGCATTGCGCGCAGGTCATGAAGCAGGCGCTGGCGGACTCGCACCTGGACACCGCCCCGCCCCGCATGGCGCTGCGCAGCCTGATCGAGCAGCACCTGGCGCACAAGGAATTGACGGCGTTCCTGATCTACAACTGGAAGCCCGACACCGAGCTGGAACCGGACATCATGAACAGCTGGTCCGGCTATCA
>CBHWAL010000580.1:0-2714 GCA_966111495.1 uncultured Achromobacter sp.
CCCTGGGCCGCAGCGTGCCGTTCTGGGGCATCCTGCTTGTCGTCGCGGTGTTCGTGTTCGTGTCCAGCGATCCTCCCGTCGTGCTGTTTGGCCTGTTCGTGCTTTATGGCCTGTCGGGCTGGGTCACGTGGGCCTGGCGCTGGAACAAGGTGCGCCGCCTGCAGCAGGAGCGCCGGGGCCAGTCCTCCTGATTCTCCGCCCCGTAAAAAAACCCGCCGTTGCAATTCGGCGGGTTTTTTCTTTGAGGCTCGCGCGGCGAGCCTCGGGTCCGTCAGCGGCGGGTCACCACCAGTTGAATCTGTCGGCGTCGTACATGGGGTCCGGCCCAGGGTGGAAGTGGGTCACCTTGTTTCCGTCGCGGCCCATGTAGACGTACATCAGCGAATTCCACGCGCTGTTTTCCCGGTAGCGGTACGACCAGACGACTTCGCGCTTTTCGCCCAGGCCGGCCTGATCGATGCGGGCGGGCGGTCCGAATTCGCAGCGCACGCGTTCCGGCCCCCAATCTCCCGTCTCCAGCACCTTGAAGTGCGCGTCGGTCAGAAGCGGCAGCACGCGGTCGATCAGTCCGTCGGGGCTGACGTTGGTGCCCCAGGCATACTGGCCCATGGGCTGCTGCGTCCAGATCACCCGCCGGCCGCCGTCCGCCAGCGGACACTCGAAATTGGGCGTGCCGAACTGGGCCTGGACCTGCGAAAGCGGAGAGCCGGGCGGCACCTCGGTCATGTTGGCGCAGGCGGCCAGCCCGGCCAGCGCGATCGATGCTACGGTCACGCGGACCGTTCTGTAATGGCGGATCATGTCCTTGCTCCTTCGGGTGGCGTTGCCGCCTTGGCCGGCCATGGGCCGGGTCCAGTCTCGTTGCTGGGGTAATTCTAGCGAATCAGCTATAATCGCCGAGCTTTATCAAATGTATTGATTCTGCAAGATACTTTGCGCCAGCCGCTGGCGGCTTGTCGCAGTACCCGCAACATGGCGCCATGCCTCATGTGCCGGTCCTGCCCGATCCCGCCAATGGCAGCAGTGAGAAAGCGAATTCAAGCCTGGCTCGCGCAAATTTTTTCCAAACCACGTCAGGGCGCCTCGGCCCTGTCGCATGTCCGAAGAGGTCATCAATGTCTGTAGCTGACATCAAGAAATCCGATATCGTTGCGCAATTCCAACGCGCTCAGGGCGATACCGGCTCCCCCGAAGTTCAGGTGGCTCTGCTCACCGCCCGTATCAACGAGTTGACCGGTCACTTCAAAGAACACATGAAGGATCATCACTCGCGCCGCGGTCTGCTGCGTATGGTCAGCCGTCGCCGCAAGCTGCTCGACTATCTCAAGGGCCGCAATCCCGATTCGTACCGCGCACTGATCGAAAAACTCGGTCTGCGCAAGTGATCGACGGGGCTGGCTCCCCATGACGCAACCGTGGTCGGTGCGACGCATGTCGCAGCGGCCACGGTTTTTCATTTGTAAGGAATAATCGTCATGTTCAACAAAGTGACTAAATCGTTCCAGTACGGCCAGCACACGGTCGTCCTGGAAACTGGCGAAATCGCTCGCCAGGCCTCCGGCGCCGTTGTGGTGTCGATCGAGGACACCGTCGTCCTGGCCACTGTCGTGGCTTCCAAGAAGGCCAAGCCGGGTCAGACGTTCTTCCCGCTGACCGTCGACTACATCGAAAAGACCTACGCCGCCGGCCGTATTCCGGGTGGGTTCTTCAAGCGCGAAGGCAAGCCGTCCGAAAAGGAAACGCTGACCTCGCGCCTGATCGACCGTCCCCTGCGTCCGCTGTTCCCCGAAGACTTCTACAACGAAGTCCAGGTGGTCCTGCACACGCTGTCGGTCAATCCTGAAATCGATCCCGACATCGCGGCCATGATCGGCGCCTCCGCCGCGCTGGCCATCTCGGGCATCCCGTTCAACGGCCCGATCGGCGCCGCGCGCGTGGGTTACATCGATGGTCAATACACCATCAACCCGACTGCATCGGACCTGAAGTCGTCCAAGCTGAACCTGGTTGTCGCCGGTACGGAAAACGCCGTGCTGATGGTGGAATCGGAAGCCCAGGAGCTGTCCGAAGAAATCATGCTGGGCGGCGTGGTCTACGGCCACCAGCAAATGCAGACCGTCATCAACGCCATTCACGAACTCGTGAAGGACGCCGGCAAGCCCGATTGGGACTGGCAGGCTCCCGCCAAGGACGAGGCCCTGATCGCTGCGGTTACCGCCGCTGCCCAGGA
Organism: uncultured Achromobacter sp.; assembly: GCA_966111495.1. Taxonomy (GTDB): domain Bacteria; phylum Pseudomonadota; class Gammaproteobacteria; order Burkholderiales; family Burkholderiaceae_B; genus Achromobacter. Next base: position 2,231 of record CBHWAL010000580.1, read on the forward strand.
CGGCCTGAACGCCGCTTACCAGATCCGTGAAAAGCAGGCCCGCACGGCCAAGCTGCGTGAAGTGTCGGCTGACGTGTCGGCCAAGCTGGCCGCTGCCGCCGCCGAAAAGGGCGAGTCGCTGCCGGACGCCGTCACTGTCGACAACATCATGTTCTCGCTGGAATCGGCCATTGTCCGCGGCCAGATCCTGAACGGCGAACCGCGCATCGACGGCCGCGACACCCGCACCGTCCGTCCGATCAGCGTGCGTCTGGGCGTGCTGCCCCGCGCGCACGGCAGCGCCCTGTTCACCCGTGGTGAAACCCAGGCGCTGGTCGTGGCCACGCTGGGCACCAAGCAAGACGAACAGATCATCGACGCGCTCATGGGTGAATACCGCGACCGCTTCATGATGCACTACAACATGCCTCCGTTCGCCACCGGCGAAACGGGCCGCATTGGTGTGCCCAAGCGCCGCGAAATCGGCCCCGGCCGTCTGGCCAAG
>CBHWAL010000581.1:0-2701 GCA_966111495.1 uncultured Achromobacter sp.
CCGCCGGAAGTACGTGCGCGCCGCCTCGATCTGCCCATGGCAGACGCAGCCGCTCATGTGCTCGTTCACCATGCCCACGGCCTGCATGAAGGCGTGCATGGTCGTCGGACCCACGAACGTCCAGCCGCGGCGCTTGAGCGAGAGAGAGAGTTCGTTCGATGCCTTGGAGGTGGGATTGTTGTCCCAATAGTGCCGATCCACCGCCGCCGGACGATCCTGCGGCGGCGGTTCATGCGCCCAGAGCCAACCGGCCAGCGAGCCGGTCTCGTCAGCCAGTTCGCGCGCGCGCTGCGCATTGTTGATGGCCGACACGATCTTGGCGCGGTTGCGCACGATGTCCGCATTGGTCATCAGGCGCTCGACGTCGCGCTCGGTATAGCGCGCCACCCGTTCCATATCGAAATCGTCAAAGGCCTCACGAAAAGCCTCGCGCTTGCGCAGGATGGTGATCCACGCCATGCCGGCCTGAAATCCTTCCAGACAGATTTTCTCGAACAGGCGCCGTTCATCAACAACCGGCCGGCCCCATTCATGATCGTGATAGTCCGGCATGGAAGGCTGCCAGAAGCAGCGCGGCTTGCCATGCTCGTCGACGATCAGGCCAGTGTCGGAGTTACTGACTTCCGGGCTGGCCTGATGTCCGTCAGTCTGCGCGGCGGCGGTCATGGCTTGCGAGGCACCGGGCAGCTCGTGTCGCCTTCCTCGCACGCGAGATACGCGCGCAGTTCCTTCGTGCGGGCCTGCGTCAGCTTATCCAGGCACATGCTGAGCACCATCGGATAGGCACTGCCGCCCGTAACGCCTGCTGATGAAAACGTGCATTCGGCATCGCGGAAGAACAGCCACGCTTTCTGCGCCGACTGCAATTGCGTCAAGGCATCCTTGTTGTCCTTCAGGCGCGCCGTCACTTCCTTGTACGCGGCATTCAAATCGGCGTCGGACTTGCGATAGGCCTGGTCCGCACACAGGTTCATGTCGGTCTGGGTGGACGCCTGGTCGCACTTGAGCACTTGGGCCTGCGCCCCCGTTGCAAGCAGGAGCGCGGCGGCGGCAATCACGGTACGCATAAGAAATCCTCTTTTATCCGTTGGGTGGTTTTGGGTGGGTCAACGCCTGGGCGAAAGTGTCGCATGGATGCCGGCGCGGCGCACCGCGCGCGTCCGTCGCCTAAGATAGGCGCCATGAAGATCCAATTGCTTTCCGACTTGCATCTTGAAACCGATCCCACCTTTGTGGCACAGCCTTTGGCGGACGCCGACCTGCTCGTGCTGGCTGGCGACATCGGCTCGTACCGCCAGGGCTCGCGGCTGGAACGGGACGACTTCGGCCTGGGCACCTATTCGCCGCGCCACGGCTGGCCCACGCCCGTCCTTTATGTGCCGGGCAACCACGAATACGACAACGTGGATTTCGACGAGACACATGCGCGCCTGCAAGACCTGTGCAACGCGCTGGACATCCAGTGGCTGGAACGGGAGACCACCGTCATCGGCGGCGTGCGCTTCGTCGGCACCACCCTGTGGACAGACTTCGACGCGCTTGCCGCGCCAGACGACTCATTGGGTGAAGCACTGAAAAAGCGTGCCAAGGCGTTCCGGGCGGCGGACTTCTATCTGGAAAAAGCCGAGATGCGCCGCCATGGCGCGCCCTTCATGGCCGAGCAGATGCGCGAGCAGGGCCTGGCCTGTCAGCAATGGCTGGACGCCGCCCTGCGCGTGCCCTTCGACGGCACGACGGTGGCCGTCACGCACTTTGCGCCCACGCTTGCCAGCGCCGATCCGCGTTACGGCGTCACGCCGGGCACGGCGGGCTTTTGCAATGCGTTGGATGGGTTGCTGCCGCTGGCCGACGTGTGGATCCACGGGCATCTGCATTGCGCGCAGGACTACGTGAAGGATGGCTGCCGGGTGATTGCGAATCCGCTGGGGTATGCGAAGAAGGGGGAGCAGACGGATTTTTCCCCGGACAAGTTGTGGGAAATACAGGTACGTCGGCAGATGTGATTGGGGGGCTGTGATGCTGGCGGCGGACTGGCTTGCTTGTTTGGGGATGAAAACCCTTCCCGAATGGCAAACGCCGCGTCGGAGACCCCTCAAAAAGAAAAAAGCCCACCGCTTTCGCAAGTGAGCTTTTGAATGTGAACCTCCAAGGAGATCCAAGACTTTCAGTCGGCGTGCCAGCGTCTTCCCGCCCTACGCCTCCAAGATGCCTCAAGGCGCCGGATTCGGATGCCGCGCGTGGATCTGGTTGATCGCGTCCAGCACCTCAGCCGGCAACGTCACATCAACACTGTCGATGTTTTCCTTCAACTGCTCCAGCGACGTCGCGCCGATCAGGTTGCTGGTGACGAACGGGCGTTGATTCACCCAGGCCAGTGCCAGATGCGTCGGCGAAATACCATGCGCGCGTGCCAGTTCCACGTATTCGCGCGTGGCGGCTTCCGCTTGGGGGTTGCTGTAGCGGGTGAAGCTCAGCTTCAAATTTCCGATCTCCTCGAAGCCATCCTACAGGTGGGGAATTCGCTCGCTTCCGGCTGCGGCTCGCGACGAAGGTCCGTGCCATTAGCGCATCTGCAAGCCGATGAGTATTGGATCACAGGGGAGACGATTTCGCCAATTACCGCCAGTTATCGTTTCGATGCCCACGCCCTTGGTCTCCCTCCATCGCGTGATGAGGCAGATGATATGACAATCATCGCGGC
>CBHWAL010000582.1:0-2701 GCA_966111495.1 uncultured Achromobacter sp.
CCCCATGGACGGCAGGCCATGAAATCGTTCGGGTGGGCCTTCGCCATCAGTTTTTCGAACAGGCGCTGAAATCCGTCCCCCTTGGCTTCAAGGAAGATGATGCGGAAATCTTTTTCGTAGCCGAGCTGTTGTATGCGATCCATGCGGTTCAGGGCCATGACTGGTTAAGTGTTTTCAGGCACAACCTCATGGCGTCTTCCGATCCGAATGGGGAAGGACGCGATTGACGTCAAATGGCAGCGCTTTGTCCGCTGCGATGCGGGTTAGCAGCATACGGATGGCATCCGAAACAGACAGTCCCATCTCGGCCAGAACGCTGCTCGCTTCTTCTTTGATATGCCCGTCTATCCGGGCACGAACGACGTCAGTGCTAGCCATTTCATATGCTCACAGGTGGTTGTAGCTACATTGTGGCTCATCTGGGCTTTTAAGTCATTTACTTTTTGTCACGAGTGGCATTGCATCCCGGCGTGCCGCCGTCGGGCTCGCGGGCGTTGCCCCGCGCCTCGTAGCGAGTCGCGGCCATGCGGCTTTGATCCCTGATGCCTCCGGCCGTCGCTACGCTCCCGGCCTGCGCGCGACGCTTGCCCTCCAGGGGATCGGCTGGACAGCCCATCCCCGCCGCGCCTTGCTTGGCGCCCCTCGAATGCAGCCGAACAGGTTGCACCTGATCGGCCAATCCAGCTAGGCGTGCCCTGGCACGCAGGGGCGCTCGCCGCGCGGCGTTGGGTTCAGCGCATCCCCTTGGCCCATCGGCCGCTGTTCGTCTTCCCCAAGTTCATCGCTTTTCCCGCGACCGTAGCCCGCGGTGCCTGGCCGTCAAGGCGCGCAGGGCCGAGTCCTCGCTGCGCTGCGGGCCGCACCAACCCTGCGCTTCTTCCTTGACGGCCAGTCCCTCGCTGGCCCGGTTTTTCGCGGGCGATGAACTCAGGAAAGACGGCGGCAAACAGGGACCGGCCCAGGTCTCTGCGCCGAACCAACCAAAGCCACAACGGGCTCCGAATCTTGGAATCCGGTCAGCTTTGAAACCACAGCAGCAACTCTTGGAGAAAGACCATGCAACTCGCATCCCGTTTCGCTTCCCATTCCCCGACGCTGCGCAGCGATTCCCCGCTGTCCGACGATCAAATCCGCCGCGTGGCCCCGTCCATCTTCGCGGACGCCCCGCATGAAAGCCGTTCCGAACGGTACGCCTACATCCCCACTGCCGCCGTGCTGGCGGAACTGCGCAAGGAAGGGTTTGAACCCTTCATGGCAGCGCAAACCCGCGTGCGGCACGACGACCGCCGCGACTACACCAAACACATGCTGCGTCTGCGCCATGCCAGCCAGATCAACGGCGCGGAAGCCAACGAAATTGTGCTTCTGAACTCCCATGACGGCACGAGCAGCTATCAGATGCTGGCCGGGATGTTCCGGTTCGTGTGCAGCAATGGCCTTGTCTGCGGCGATACGGTGGCGGACGTGCGCGTGCCGCATAAAGGCGACGTGGCCGGACACGTCATCGAAGGCGCCTACGAAGTCTTGCGCGGCTTCGACCGGGTGAAGGACTCCCGCGATGCCATGCACGCCCTCACCTTGAACGATGGCGAATCCGAAGTGTTCGCCCGTGCCGCGCTGGCCCTCAGGTACGACGACGCCGACAAGCCCGCGCCCATCACGGAATCGCAAATCCTGATGCCGCGCCGCTTCGACGACCGCCGCCCGGACTTGTGGAGCGTGTTCAACCGCACGCAAGAAAACCTGACCCAAGGCGGCTTGCGCGGGCGCAGCGCCAACGGACGCCGCCAGCAGACCCGTCCGGTGCAGGGCATTGACCAAAACATCCGACTGAATCGCGCGCTTTGGCTGCTGGCCGATGGCATGCGCCAGTTGAAGGCCTGAATCCCCACGCGGCAGGGGCAGGCAGCAGCCCTTGCCGCTTCTTTCGCTGCTGCATCCCTAACCGCAAGGAGTTATCACCATGAACGCCGTTACTCAAACCGAAACCCGCGCCATCGAAGCCGCCGCGCCGCTGGAAGTGGCCGATCCGACCAAGAACCTGATTCTGGTTCCACTCTCGCAGTTGCTGCCGCGCCGCTCCAAGCGCAACGCACGCAAGACCCCGCGCCTGTCCATCCCTGAACTGGCCGCGAGCATCGCTCGCATCGGCCTGCTGCAAAACCTCGTCGTCATCCTCGCCGCCGATGGCGAGCAGTATGAAGTGGTGGCCGGTGATCGCCGTCTTACCGCATTGAAGCTGCTGGCGAAGAAGAAGCGCATCGCCGCCGACTACGAGGTGCCGTGCCTGCTGGTGCCCGATGCCTCGGCGCGCACCGTGAGCCTTGCCGAAAACCTGCTGCGCGAGCAGATGCACCCCGCCGACCAGTTCGAGGCGTTCGCCGCGCTGGTCAAGGAAGGCCGCCCCATCGAAGACATTGCCGCAGACTTCGGCGTGTCCCCGCTGGTGGTGCAACGCCGCTTGAAGTTGGCCAACGTCTCGCCGCGCCTGATGGCCGACTATCGGGCTGGTGGCGTGACGCTGGAACAGTTGATGGCCCTGACCATCACCGACGACCACGCCGCGCAGCAAGCCGCGTTCTACGCCGCGCCCGAATGGCAGCGTAGCGCATCTGCACTGCGCGAGCGTCTGACGGAACGCGAAATCGACGCATCGCACCCGCTGGTGCATTTCATCGGAATGGATGCCTACACGGCGGTG
>CBHWAL010000583.1:0-2679 GCA_966111495.1 uncultured Achromobacter sp.
GTAAGGCTGCGACGCGTCCAGCTTGCGGTAGTCCAACAGTTCGATGCGCACGCGATCGGACAAGCCTCTTTCCTGGATCAGCCGGCTGACATGCGCGTGCTGGTTGCGCGACAGCGTGATGCCGGTGGCGTCCACGCCGTAGCGTTCGGCCGCCCACAGCAGCAGCCCGCCCCACCCCGCGCCCACATCCAGGAATCGCTCGCCCGCCGCCAGGCGCAGCTTGCGGCAGATGTGATCCAGCTTGGCCTCCTGCGCCTGCGCCAGCGTCATGCCGGGCTCGCGGTAGTACGCGCAGGAATACACGCGGCGCGGATCCAGCCACAGCGCGTAGAAATCGTCGGACAGGTCGTAATGAAAGCCGATCTGCCGGGCGTCGCGCTCAATGGAATGACGCCACACCGACATCACCTTGCGCACCAGGTCGGTCAGCCAGCCGCCGCGCGCCGCGTCCATCGGCGACCCGGGCAGCAGTGCTGCCGCCGCCGCCATCACGTCGCGCATGCTGCCCTCGATATCGATTCGGCCTTCGACATAGTCCTGCCCCAGCACCCCGACCGCGCCTTCGGCCAGATGCGCCAGCGCGGTCGTGTCGTGCGTCACGAACCGCACGCGCGGATCGGGTGCGCCGAGCAAGGCGCCATCGGGCAGCACGAGCTGGACGGGGACAGGCAACGCCTGAAGTTTGCGCTCCACGACAGATAGCAAAGGATTCACGGCTTTATCCTCCGGATGCATAGGAACACCAGGAACGCTAACGGAAAATGCCCGCAATCTTCCTGTAAGCCCGCCCATGATAAAGTCCCCGGCTTGGCGCGGCCAATACAGTCTGCACTACCGCGCGCCCTGTCCCTGCGTTTTACCGCGATCTACATGCCCCCAATGCAAACATCCCGCAGCAGCCTGCCCGGTTGGCTCATTCTCATGGGCGCGCTGACGGCCATCGGCCCGTTCGCCATCGACATGTACCTGCCCGCGTTCCCCACCATCGCGGCGAACCTTGGCGTCGCCCGCGGCGATGTCGAGCGCACGTTGGCGGCGTACCTGATCGGCCTGGCGCTGGCGCAGGTTTTCTACGGCCCTATGGCGGACCGCTACGGCCGCAAGCCCCCGCTGCTGGTGGGACTGACGCTGTTCATGATCGCCTCGCTGGGCTGCGCGCTGTCGGGTTCGGTCGAAGCCCTGACCGGCTGGCGTGTCGTGCAGGCGATGGGCGGCGCGGCCGGCATCGTGATCCCGCGCGCGGTCATCCGCGACCACTACGAAACCCATGAAGCCGCGCGCGCGATGTCGCTGCTGATGCTCATCATGGGCCTCGCGCCCATCCTCGCGCCGCTGATCGGCGGCCAGCTGCTGGCCATTACCTCGTGGCGCAGCCTGTTCTGGGTGATGCTGGCGGGCGGCGCGATGCTGATGGCCGCGGTCATCATGATCATGAAGGAATCGCTCACGCCGGACCGCGTGGTGCCGCTGCGCTGGAGCACCATCCTGCAGAACTATCGCGGCCTCTTCGCCCACCGCGGCTTCATGTCACATAGCCTGGCGGGCGGTTTCGGGCAGGCCGGCATGTTCGCCTACATCATTGGTTCGCCCCGCGTCTTCATCGAACTCTACGGCGTGCCGCCGCAATACTACGGCCTGCTGTTCGGCACCAACGCGCTGTCGCTCATCATCTGCTCGCAGATCAGCGCCCGCCTGCTGCGCACCCACACACCGCGCCAATTGCAGCGCCGCGCGCTGGTGACGCTGGCCTGCGCCAGCCTCGTCGCCGTCGCCCTGACACTGGCCGGTCTGATGACGCTGCCGCTGCTGATGCTGTGCCTGATCGCCTACATGGGCAGCCAGGGCTTCGTGAACCCAAACTCGGCGGCGCTCGCACTGTCGGACCAGGGCAAGCGGCTGGGCGCCGCTTCCGCGCTATTGGGGACACTTCAACTGTCTTGCGGCGCCCTCGCCGGTTTCGTGGTCAGCGCCTGGCAGGCCGACACCGCCCTGCCCCTGACGACCACCCTGGCAGCCTGCGCGTGCCTGTCCTGGACGGCCGGCCGTGTGGCGCGTTCGCACACGTCATAGCCATTTGGCTTGATTTACTTGGGAATTCCGTATTAGAATCGCGGTCTTCACATGAAGTTTCCCGTGCAGGACTACTATGCTTTGTAGTTCAGCACTCTGACCCCCAACCGCGTGTTGTGAATTCAAGTGTGAATTCAAGCGGGTGGCAGGCAGCGGGTATAAGCACTGGGGTGAAATCACTTTCCCCCTCATCCACTAAGACTGGGTGGCCGGCAACGCAGCGCAGCACAACGCGCACCAAATGCGAAATACAAGCCCGGCGGCTAAAACCCTGTCTACCTCCCCCAAGCGATGCGCGACAAGAACGACATAAAGAGGTGCATCCATGGCACGCGTATGCCAAGTAACTGGGAAAGGCCCGATGTCGGGCAACAACGTTTCCCACGCAAACAACAGGACCAAGCGTCGTTTCCTGCCGAACCTGCAGAACCGTCGCATCTACGTGGAATCCGAAAACCGCTGGGTCTCGCTGCGTTTGTCCAACGCCGGCCTGCGCGTCATCGACAAGCTGGGCATCGACGCCGTTCTGGCCGACATGCGCGCTCGTGGCGAAAAAGTCTAATTAGGGAGCTATCATGGCAAAAACTGGCCGCGACAAAATCAAGCTGG
>CBHWAL010000584.1:0-2659 GCA_966111495.1 uncultured Achromobacter sp.
TGGTTCAGCACGTGCGTGCCGTTGGTGCCCATCAGCAGCGTGTAGCCGTCGGGTGCGGCGCGCGCGGCCTCGGAGGCGCCGATGTTGCCGCCCGCGCCCGGGCGGTTCTCCACGATGAAGGGTTGGCCCAGGTCGCGGGCCAGGTACTCGGCCAGGTAACGGGCGGCGACGTCGGTGCCTTGGCCGGCCTGGTAGGGGACGATGATCTTGACGGGTTTGGAGGGGTAGCTGTCGGCGGCCGCGGCGGGTTGCGCAAACAGCAGCGGCGCCGCTAGCGCGGCGATGAGGCGTAAGGTCTTCATGGTGGTCTCCTCGTTTTTATATATGGCTGCATGGGGTGCGGCTAGGGCTTGGGAGGCGGCCATCGCGGCAGGATGCCCTGTTCCTGCAATGCCGCGATCTGTGAATCGCCGAAACCGGCCTCCCGGAGGACTTCGACGGTGTGCTGTGCATAGGCGGGCGGCAGACGGTCCACGCGCGCCGGGGCTTGCGACAGCCGCACTGCGGAACCGATGCCGTGATAGCCATCACGATCGACGCGCATGCCGCGATGCGCGGTGTGCGCCTGCGCAAAGGCTTCCGGCACGCTGTTGACCGGGCCGGCGGGTACGCCAAGCTTCATCAGTTCCGCACACAAAGCGTCACGCGGACGCGATGCGAGGGCGTGTTCGATGGCGTCCCGCAACGCGTCGCGGTGCGTCAGCCGCGCGCGGTTGGTGGCAAAGCGTGGATCGTCCGGCAACGATGGCAGGCCCGCGTAGTCGCAGAAGCGGCGGAACTGGCGGTCGTTGACGACGCCCAGAAAGACCTCGCCATCGCGGCAGGCGTAGCGGTCATACGGCGCGATGTTGGGATGCGCGCTGCCCAAGAGGCCGGGCGTCTGTTCGGTGTGCATCCAGTTGGCGGCGTGCGGCACCAGCAGGCTGAGCGCGGTGTCGAACAAGGTGACTTCGACCCGCTGGCCCAGACCCGTGCGCGCCCGGTGGTAAAGCGCCAGCAGGATGCCGGACTGCGCGGTGTAGCCGGTCAGGTGGTCGACGATGGGCACGCCGATGCGGGTGGGTCCCCCGGCGGGGTCGCCGTTGATGCTCATCAGGCCGCACATGGCCTGCAGTACGGCGTCGTAGCCGGGCAGGCCGCCCAGCGGCCCGTCATCGCCAAAGCCCGTGATGGCGCAGTGGATGAGCTGGGGAAAGCGGGGTTTCAGGTCCGCCTCGTAGTCCAGGCCCCACTTGGCCATCGTGCCGGGGATGAAATTTTCGATCAGGACGTCGGCGTCGGCCAGCAGCGCCAGCAGTACTTCACGGCCGGCGGGTTTGGACAAGTCCAGCCCGATGGCGCGCTTGCCGCGGTTGACGGCGGTGAAGTAGGCGGCGTCGCCGTCCTCGTTGACCGGCGGGCCCAGCGTGCGCGTCTCGTCGCCGCCGGGCGGCTCGACCTTGATGACGTCCGCGCCCTGGTCCGCCAGCATCTGCGTGCACAGCGGGCCGGCCAGGACGCGCGACAGGTCGATGACGCGCAGGCCGTCCAGCGCGCCCCGCGGACGGGCCTCGGGGCAGGGTGCAGCATGTTCCGATGAATCAAACATCGCCCACCTCGTCTTGGGGGTTGCCGCCGGTCAGGCGCGGGTAGGCAATTCGACCACACCGGACCCCAGCACGGAAAGCTCGTCGTCCTGGTTGCGCGCTTCCTGTTCGATCTCGACCAAGTGACGGCCGTCTTCCACATACTTGCGCACCACCTTGCCCTTGAAGAACAGCATGTCGCCCTCGGGGTTGTGGCGGCGGATCTTGCACGTGGACTTGCGCAGGAATCCGGCGTCACCCATCCAGTTGGTGAGGTGATGGGTCAGCCACGAATTGCGCTCGGGACCGTAGTCGTAGGCGCCGGGCGCGCCGACTTCCAGCGCGAAGTCTTCTTCCCAGTGGACGCGCTCGGGCACGTCGGGGATGCCGAAGCGGTTGGTGATGCCCACGCCCGGATGCGCGTCGATGAGCTGCCACGCCAGCTTGTTGGCGCGGATGTACAGGCCGCCCCAGCCCTGCGCAAAGGCGATGAAGCCGGTGACCGTCATCGGGCCCTTGAACATCACGGGCAGTTCTTCGCCTTCCTTCACGTCTTCCCAGTAGCGGGGCGTGGCGCCGCGCACTTCTTCCTGCGCGTAGAGCTTGTAGGCTTCCTTGATTTCCTCGGGGCTGTAGCGGCGCGGCTCGCGGGCGCGGACTTCGGCGTACTTGCTGCCCTGTTCACGCGCATGGTCGCGTTCGGTGCGAAAGCACCAGCTATCGGCCTCGGCGACCTTGTCGCCGTCCTGGTTGAAGAAATCCACGTGATAGATCTGCTGCACGGCGCGGCCGGCAAAGCGGGTCTGGTGCTCGATCAGGTTCTTCAGGTGCGCTTCGGTGGAAATGGTGTCGTTGCGCTTGACCGTCTTGTGCCAGGTCCAGTCCGCACCCGACCACATGGCGTGCACGCCCGGCAGCCCGCCCACGTAGCCGGACACGATGCGGCTGGTGGCAAACAGGAAGCTGGGCAGCGCGATGATGCCGCCATGCTGGGTCTTGGCCGCGTATTCCGGGTCCGACCACAGCGGGTTGTCGTCGCCGATGCCGTGGGCGTAGTGGCGGATGTTGTCGCGCGTGGCTTCGTAGCACCACGG
>CBHWAL010000585.1:0-2653 GCA_966111495.1 uncultured Achromobacter sp.
CGCGGCGCCGGGATATTCCACCGGCTGGTCCGCGTTCTGCTGAAGGCGCGCGTTGCGCCACTCGACCACGTTCTTTGCCACCAGCGTCACCAGCGCCAGCAGCGCAAGCAGCGAGGCGACGGCGAACGCCGCGGAATACTGATATTCGTTGTAGAGAATCTCGACGTGCAGCGTCATGGTGTTGGTCAGCCCGCGGATCTGGCCCGACACCACCGACACCGCTCCGAACTCACCCATGGCCCGCGCATTGCACAGGATCGCGCCGTACAGGAGACCCCACTTGATGTTGGGCAGCGTCACGCGCCAGAAGATCTGCCAGCCGCTCGCGCCCAGCGTCAGCGCGGCCTGCTCTTCCTCGCTGCCCTGGGCCTGCATGAGTGGAATGAGCTCGCGCGCCACAAAGGGAAAGGTCACGAACAACGTCGCCAGGATGATGCCGGGCACCGCGTAGACGATCTTGATGTCGTGCGCCTGCAGCCATTCGCCAAACCAGCCCTGCGAGCCGAACAGCAGCACGAACACCAGTCCCGCGACCACCGGCGACACTGAAAACGGCAGGTCGATGAGCGTGATCAGGAACTGTTTGCCCCGGAACTGGAACTTGGTGATGGCCCACGCGGCGGCCACCCCGAACACCAGGTTCACCGGCAAGGCGATGGCCGCGACCAGCAGCGTCAGCCGGATCGCCGCCAGAGCGTCAGGCTCGACGATGGCGTCCAGGTACAGCGCCCAACCCTTCCTGAAGGCCTCGGCGAACACGGCCGCCAGCGGCACCAGCAGGAACAGCGCCAGAAATCCCAGCGCGACGAACAGCAGAATGCCGCGCACCCAACGCGGCTCGGTCAGGTGAGCGGGACGATCCGGTGCGCTCATGACTGCCTCCCCAGGCCGCGGCGCGCCTGCCAGCCCTGCAACAGATTGATGATGAGGAGCAGCACGAACGACAGCACCAGCATCACGGTCGCAATGGCGGCCGCGCCGGCGTAGTCGAACTGCTCCAGCTTGGAAATGATCAGCAGCGGCGTGATCTCGGACACCATCGGCATGTTGCCCGCGATGAACACCACGGAGCCGTACTCGCCCACCGCGCGCGCGAACGCCAGCGCAAAGCCCGTCATCAGAGCCGGCATGATCGTCGGCAGCAGCACGCGCCGGAAAGTCTGCCAGCGGTCTGCGCCCAGGCTGGCGGACGCTTCCTCGATCTCGCGCTCCACGTCTTCCAGCACCGGCTGCACCGTGCGCACGACGAACGGCACGCCGATGAAGATGAGCGCGATGACGATGCCCAGCGGCGTGAACGCCACCTTCAGGCCGAACCATTCGGACAGCGGTCCGCCCAGCCAGCCTTTCTGCGAATACAGCGCCGTCAGCGCGATGCCGGCCACCGCCGTCGGCAGGGCGAACGGCAGATCAACCAGCGCATCCAGGATCTTCTTGCCCGGAAAGCGATAGCGCACCAGCACCCACGCGACGACCGTGCCGAACACCAGGTTCACCAGCGCCGCGATGAGCGAGGCGCCGAAGGTCAACTGGTACGAGGCCATCACGCGCGGCGCGGTCACCGCGTCCCAAAAGCCCTGCCATCCAAGCCCCGCGCTCTTGATGGGCAAGGCGGCCAGCGGGATCAGCACGAGCACGCTGAGATACAGCACCGCGTAGCCCATGGAAATGCCGAATCCGGGCAGCACGCCCGGGCTGTTGCGCCGGACGGCAAAAGGCGCTTGCGCGCCGTTTGCCGCCGGGTTCGAGGCTGAAGTCATGGCCGTCGTCCGAACGTTATGCAGTTACTTCTTCTGCGGCTGGTAGATCTGATCGAAGGTGCCGCCGTCGCTGAAGTGGTCCTTCTGCGCCTTGCGCCAGCCGCCGAAGATCTTGTCGTCGATGGTGACGAGCTTGACCTTGGGGAACTTCGACTCGTATTTGGCGGCAACCTTCTTGTCCAGCGGACGGTAGTAGTTCTTGGCAATGATTTCCTGCGCGGCCGGGGTGTACAGGAATTGAAGATAGGCCTGCGCTGCGGCGCGGGTGCCTTTCTTGTCCACGACCTTGTCGACGATGGCCACCGGCGGTTCGGCCAGGATGGACAGCGACGGCACCACGATGTCGAACTTGTCCGGCCCCAGTTCTTCCAACGCCAGGAAAGCCTCGTTTTCCCAGGCAAGCAGCACGTCGCCCACGCCGCGCTCCACGAACGTCGTGGTGGCGCCGCGCGCGCCGGTATCCAGCACCGGCACGTGCTTGAGCAGGTCGCCGACGAAGGCGCGCGCCTTGTCCTCGCTGCCGCCGTTCTTTTCCAGCGCGTAGGCCCAGGCCGCCAGGTAGTTCCAGCGGGCGCCGCCCGAGGTCTTGGGATTGGGCGTGATGACCTGCACGCCGTCCTTGAGCAGGTCGTCCCAGTCCTTGATCTGCTTGGGGTTGCCCTTGCGCACCAGGAACACGATGGTGGACGTGTAGGGCGAGCTGTTCTGCGGCAGGCGGGCCTGCCAGTTTTCGGGCAACAGGCCGCGGTCGGCGATGGCGTCGATGTCGTAGGCCAGCGCCAGCGTCACCACGTCGGCTTCCAGCCCGTCGATCACCGAGCGCGCCTGGCGGCCGGAACCGCCGTGCGACTGGCGGATCGTCAGATCGACATTCGCCTTGTCCTTGTACTGCT
>CBHWAL010000586.1:0-2646 GCA_966111495.1 uncultured Achromobacter sp.
TGTCGGGCAACAACGAAGCCATGGCTGACTTGAAGCGAATTCTGGCCGGACGCGAAGCCTTCTATGCCAAGGCGGACCTGACGTGGGTGACGAGCAACCTGGAAGTGCCGGAAAGCTTTGCTGGCTTGCGCACGCAGGTGCGCAAGGCTTGCGGGCTGCCTCTGTAACACTGCTACGACCGCTCGCCCTGCCTGGTCTTCGATGGGCCGCCCGTTTCGCGGGCGGCCTTTTGCTGTCCACCCCCCCATTCCTACTGGACCTGCACTTTCCTGCATATTCCGCTTGACGCTCCAAATCGCCTGCACTAATCTGCATAATAATTCATGTAGTGCAGTATTTTTCCTGTCCGAGCACAGGGCGTATGAGGAGACACACTATGAGCAGCCCCATCAGCCGGGTCGACTTTCGAACCGATCCCGCCCAGTACCGGCATTGGCGCCTGGCCTTCGACGGTGCGGTCGCGACACTGGCCATGGACGTCGCCGAAGACGGCGGCCTGCGCCCCGGCTACAAGCTCAAGCTCAATTCGTACGACCTGGGCGTCGACATCGAATTGCACGACGCCCTGCAGCGCATCCGTTTCGAACACCCGGAAGTGCGCAGCGTGGTCGTCACCAGCATGAAGGACCGGATCTTCTGTTCCGGCGCCAACATCTTCATGCTCGGCTTGTCCACCCACGCCTGGAAAGTGAACTTCTGCAAGTTCACCAACGAAACCCGTAATGGCATTGAAGACTCCAGCCGCCACGGCGGGTTGAAGTTCATCGCCGCGCTGAACGGCGCGTGCGCGGGCGGCGGCTACGAACTGGCCCTGGCCTGCGACGAAATCCTGCTGATCGACGACCGCTCGTCTTCCGTAGCCCTGCCCGAAGTGCCGCTGTTGGGCGTGCTGCCGGGCACGGGCGGACTGACCCGCGTCACCGACAAGCGCCGCGTGCGGCACGATCATGCCGACATCTTCTGCACGCTGGTCGAAGGCGTGCGCGGGCAACGCGCCAAGGAATGGCGGCTGGTGGACGAGGTGGTCAAGCCCGCCCGCTTCGAGGAAGAAGTCCGCGCCCGCGCGCTGGCGCTGGCGCAGGACAGCCACCGCCCGGCGGGCGAGCAGGGCGTGTCGCTGACGCCGCTGCAACGCACCGAAACCGAAACCAACCTGTCCTATCGCTACGTCGACGTACAGCTCGACCGCGAAAAGCGTCAGGCCACGTGGACGGTTCGCGCGCCGCAAGGCCCCGTCGAAACGGAACTGCAGGACATCGTCGCCGCGGGCGCCGCCTGGTGGCCGCTGCAGATGGCGCGCGAACTGGACGACGCCATCCTGACGATGCGCACCAACGAGCTGGACATCGGCACCTGGATCCTGAAGACCGAGGGCGACGCCGAGGCGGTGCTTGCAGCCGACGCGGCGCTGGAACGGCACGCGGACCACTGGTTCGTGCGCGAGACCGCCGGCATGCTGCGCCGCACGCTTGCACGGCTGGACGTTACGTCGCGCAGCCTGTTCGCGCTGATCGAACCGGGTTCGTGCTTTGCCGGCACGCTGCTGGAACTGGCGCTGGCAGCCGACCGCAGCTACATGCTGGACATGGAGGACGACGAAGTCATCGACGCCGCGCCGCCGCAGATTGTGGTGGGCGAGCGCAACTTCGGCGCATACCCGATGGTGAACGGCCAAAGCCGCCTGCAACGGCGCTTTTACGGCGAAACGCAGCCGCTGGAAGCCGTGCGCGCGCAGGCCGGGCGCAGCCTGTCGGCCACCAGCGCGCAGGAGCTGGGCCTCATCACGTACGCACCCGACAGCATCGACTGGGACGACGAAGTGCGGCTGGCGCTGGAAGAGCGCCGCGCGCTGTCGCCCGATGCGCTGACCGGCCTGGAGGCCAACCTGCGCTTTGGCGGGCAGGAAACCATGGAGACCCGCATCTTCGGCCGCCTGACCGCGTGGCAGAACTGGATCTTCAACCGCCCCAACGCGGCAGGCGACAAGGGCGCGCTCAAGCTGTACGGCAAAGGCGAGCAGGCGGCATTCGACTGGAACCGCGTCTGAGCCGCAGCATCGGAAAAACGGCCCCATTCCAAGAATCAGGAGAGAGACATGTCTGGCATCAACTACACCGACAAGATCCCCAACAACGTCAACCTGTCCGGCGACCGCACGTTGCAGCGCGCGCTGGAACACTGGCAGCCTAATTACCTGCAATGGTGGCAGGACATGGGGCCCGATGGCTCGCACGGCTTTGACGTCTATCTGCGCACGGCGGTCAGCGTCGAGCCCGACGGTTGGGCGCATTTCAATCACGTGCGCATGCCTGATTACCGCTGGGGCATTTTCCTGGCGCCGCAGGACGGGCAGCGCAAGATCCATTTTGGCGAAAACATCGGCCGCGACGTGTGGCAGGACGTGCCGGGCGAGCACCGCGCCAATCTGCGCCGCATCATCGTCACGCAGGGCGATACCGAACCGGCGTCGATCGAGCAGCAGCGGCACCTGGGCCTGACCGCGCCGTCGCAGTACGACCTGCGCAACCTGTTCCAGATCAACGTTGAAGAAGGCCGCCACCTGTGGGCCATGGTGTATTTGCTGCATCGCTACTTCGGCCGCGATGGCCGCGAAGAGGCCGACGCGCTGTTGCAGCGCACGTCGGG
>CBHWAL010000587.1:0-2621 GCA_966111495.1 uncultured Achromobacter sp.
TCGGCCCGCGGCTGCTCGACCTCGCTGGAATTGTTCGGCCTTCTCAGCGCTGGCCACTACGACGCCGTGGTTCTGGACATCGGCGCGTCGGGCGAAATCGGTTATGCCCTGATTGCGCGCCTGCATGGCTCCGCGCCGCTGGGCATCGTGGTCGTCGGCAAGGGCATGACCGTGGACAGCCGCCTGCGCTGCCTTCAGAGCGGCGCGGATGCCTGTCTGCCCGACCCGCAGGATTCGAGTGAGTTGGTGGGCATCCTGCTGGCGCTCGCGCGTCGCCTGCCGTCGGCTGCCGATCCCGCCGAGCAGCATGATTCAGGCAGCGGCCGCTGGGAGCTGCACGACCAAGGATGGACGCTGGCCGCCCCGACTGGCGTAACGCTGTCGCTGTCCGCCAACGAGCGCCTCATCATTCGCGCCTTGCTGAAAGTTGCGGGCAAGGCCGTTGACCGCGAGGCCCTCGGAAATGAGTTGCAGGTGGAAGGGGGCGCCGCACGCGCCAGCAGCGCGCGCAGCATCGATGTGATCGTTAGCCGGCTGCGGCGCAAGGCCGAACAAACCGGCGTGGTGTTGCCGATCCGCACGGTCTACGGCAGCGGCTATCTTTTTACAGACCGCTAACCGTGCACGCTGTACACTTTGCGACCAATGCCATAGGGCAGGGATTGCCCGAATAAGGCGCCACGGTCGACAATTCGTCCCGATCCCGGATCTGCCCGCTACGTGGACCCAATTTTCGCCAGCGGCTGCTAAATGCCCCGCTTTTCGCGCCAACTTGCCGCTGCGCGACACTTACAAAAAACTTTGACAGCAGCCCTTCATCTCAGTTATGCTAAAGGGCTTACTGCTTTATTTCGCGCGCAAAATCTGCACGCTCAGGCAGACAGTTCAGGAACAAGACCCAAAGGCGCGTCACGAACCTTTGTCCTTGATCCAGCTAGTCGCAACTGTTTTTCTGGCTGCATCCGGTTTTGTGCGTTTGTCATGGTTTGTTGGCAAGCCCGCTCTTTTACGTATTTGAACGTTTGAGGCGGTTTTGCGCGAACTGCCTTCTCCGAAAGCTCACCCGCTCCAGGAGACGAGTACGTAAGTACTTACCAGTGGTACGTAAAAGGGATTTCAAAGGTCATGCCTACCATTAGCCAACTCGTGCGCAAGCCGCGCGAAGTCAGCATCATCAAAAGCAAGAGCCCCGCGCTCGAAAACTGCCCGCAACGCCGCGGCGTGTGCACTCGCGTGTACACCACCACCCCCAAGAAGCCGAACTCCGCTCTGCGTAAGGTTGCCAAAGTGCGTCTGACCAACGGTTACGAAGTCATTTCGTACATCGGCGGTGAAGGCCACAACCTGCAAGAGCACTCGGTGGTTCTGGTGCGTGGCGGCCGTGTGAAGGACTTGCCCGGTGTGCGTTATCACATCGTGCGCGGTTCCCTTGACCTGCAAGGCGTCAAGGACCGTAAGCAAGCCCGCTCGAAGTACGGCGCCAAGCGCCCGAAGAAGGCTTAATAGCAAGTCGGCAGTACCCCCACGTGGCGGAAGTCCGTCACCAGGGAAGTGCGACCGCGCCGTCCAGATGATGGGAAGGTGCGCGGCACGTAAGGGGTCGTCCCAATGGGCGGCCATGGCCGTGTAATGAAACACGGTTCAACTGAACAGACACAAGGAAGCAACAATGCCCCGTCGTCGCGAAGTACCCAAGCGCGAGATTCTGCCCGATCCCAAGTTCGGCAGCGTCGAGCTCGCCAAGTTCATGAACGTCGTCATGCTGGACGGCAAGAAGGCCGTCGCCGAGCGCATCGTCTATGGCGCCCTCGAGCAAGTGCAAACCAAGACCGGCAAAGAGCCGATCGAGGTGTTCAGCCTGGCGATCAACAACATCAAGCCGATCGTCGAAGTGAAGAGCCGCCGCGTTGGCGGTGCCAACTACCAAGTGCCGGTTGAAGTGCGCCCCGTGCGCCGCCTGGCCCTGGCTATGCGTTGGCTCCGTGAAGCCGCCAAGAAGCGTGGCGAGAAGTCGATGGATCTGCGTCTTGCTGGCGAACTGATCGACGCCTCCGAAGGTCGTGGCGCCGCGATGAAGAAGCGCGAAGACACGCACAAGATGGCAGAGGCCAACAAGGCCTTCAGCCATTTCCGCTGGTAATTTAAGGACTAATCCACCATGGCCCGCAAAACCCCGATCGAGCGCTATCGCAACATTGGTATCTCTGCGCACATCGATGCAGGGAAGACCACCACGACCGAACGTATCCTGTTCTATACCGGCGTCAATCACAAGATTGGCGAAGTGCATGATGGCGCAGCCACCATGGACTGGATGGAGCAAGAGCAAGAGCGTGGCATCACCATTACGTCGGCTGCTACGACGGCGTTTTGGCGTGGCATGGCCGGCAATTACCCCGAGCACCGCATCAACATCATCGACACCCCGGGACACGTGGACTTCACCATCGAGGTGGAACGTTCCATGCGCGTCCTGGACGGTGCCTGCATGGTCTACTGCGCGGTGGGCGGTGTTCAGCCCCAGTCCGAAACCGTGTGGCGTCAAGCCAACAAGTACGGCGTGCCGCGTCTGGCCTTCGTCAACAAGATGGACCGCACCGGCGCCAACTTCTTCAAGGTCT
>CBHWAL010000588.1:0-2608 GCA_966111495.1 uncultured Achromobacter sp.
ATTCCGGTGCGCGCCGACGTTGCCATGACGGGCGAGATCACGCTTCGCGGCGAAGTATTGCCCATCGGCGGCCTGAAGGAAAAGCTGCTCGCGGCTCACCGTGGCGGTATCAAGACGGTTTTGATCCCAGAAGAAAACGTCAAGGATTTGGCGGAGATTCCGGACAACGTCAAGAACCACCTTGAGATCGTGCCGGTGCGTTGGATCGACAAGGTGCTTGAGCTGGCCCTGGAACGTCTGCCGGAGCCGTTGGCCGAGGAAGAAGCCGTCAAGGAATCCCTGGTTGCCAAGCCGGCTGAACCCGGCTCGACCGACCCGGTCATGAAGCACTGATGGCGTCTTGAACGCTAGGACGCTCTCGAAAGAGGGCGTCCGAGTCTGACGGGTGACGCAAGATTTGCGGACGCCCGAAAGCAAAAAACCCCGCTCACATGAGCGGGGTTTTGTTTTGGGCGTGGGCTTTCTGTACTGGACGAGGCACAAGCCGCAAGATAGCGGGGCGGCTTGAACCCAGGCCTAGCCCGGCTTAGTGCAGCGCCTGGGTGCGGATGAGGCCCACCGCAATGCCTTCCAGCGCAAATTCCTGATCGGCCTTGACCACGATGGTTTCGAAGTCGGGATTTTCGGGCAGTAGCTCGATATGGCCGTTCTGGCGTTGGAGGCGCTTGACCGTGACATCGTCGCCAATACGCGCCACCACGATCTGGCCATTGCGGGCTTCAGATGCTTTTTTGACAGCCAGCAGGTCGCCTTCGAGGATGCCCGCGTCGCGCATGCTCATGCCGCGCACCTTGAGCAGATAATCGGGCGCCTGGGCAAAGAGGCTGGGGTCTACGCCGACTTCGCGTTCGACGTGCTCGGCCGCAAGAATTGGGCTGCCTGCCGCAACGCGGCCGACCAGCGGCAACAGCAGTTGGGCGAGGGCGGGGATGGGAAGCGAGGACTGGACTTGGGCGGCGGCGTCCTTCAGGCGAATGCCGCGCGAGGCGCCGGCCGTGAGTTCGATGGCGCCCTTACGTGCCAACGCCTTGAGATGGTCTTCGGCGGCGTTGGGAGAGCGGAAACCCAGGGCCTGGGCGATTTCGGCACGCGTCGGCGGAAAGCCGGTGCGCGTGACCGTTTGCCTGATGAGGTCCAGGATTTGTTGTTGGCGATCCGTGAGTTTGCTGGCCATGGCGATGATCCGGTGTGAGCGGACTGTACATATATACAGCGCCATTCTGGGGGACGTAGCGCAAAAAAGCAAGCCGATCCCGAGGCCAACTGAGAGGCCAGCAAAAACGGGACCCGCAGGTCCCGTTTTTGGCTGAAGGCGGCTTGGCGCCGCCTGGCGGTTTACAGTACGGCCGCGATGCCGGCTGCCACCTTGTCGATGTTGCCGCTGTTCAGTGCGGCCACGCAGATGCGGCCGCTGGACACGGCGTAGACGCCGTGTTCTTCGCGCAGACGGTCCACCTGAGCGGCGGACAGGCCCGAATACGAGAACATGCCGCGCTGCTTCAGCACGAAGCTGAAGTCCTGCTTGCCGCCGTGCTCTTTGATCTTGTCGACCAGTTGGGCGCGCATCAGGCGGATGCGATCACGCATGCCCGCCAGTTCTTCTTCCCAGAGGGCGAACAGCTCGGGCGTGTTCAGCACCGTGGAGACAACCGTGCCACCGTGCGTCGGCGGGTTGGAGTAATTGGTGCGAATGACGCGCTTGAGCTGGCTCAGCACGCGGGTGGCTTCGTCCTTGCTGCCGGCCACGACGGTCAGGGCGCCAACGCGTTCGCCGTACAGCGAGAACGACTTCGAGAACGACGAGCTGATGAACATGGTCATGTCCAGGTCGGCGAACAGGCGCACGACCGAGGCGTCTTCCGTCAGGCCGTCGCCAAACCCTTGGTAGGCGATGTCCAGGAACGGGACCAGGTTGTTTTCCTTGACGACAGCGGCAATCTGCTTCCACTGGTCGGGGGTGGGATCGGCGCCGGTGGGGTTGTGGCAGCAAGCGTGCAGCACAACGACGGTCTTGGCGGGCGCGGCCTTCAGGTCGGCCAGCATGGCTTCGAAGTTCAGCCCGCGGGTGGTGGCGTCGTAGTAAGCATAGGTGCCGACTTCAAAACCGGCGCGCTCGAACAGGGCGCGATGGTTTTCCCAGCTGGGATTGCTGATCAGGACCTTGGAGCCCGGCAGCAACTGGCGCAGGAAATCGGCGCCAATCTTCAGAGCGCCGGTGCCGCCCAGTGCCTGCGTGGTCAGCACGCGGCCAGCGGCGGCCAGCGCGGAATCTTTGCCCAGCAGCAGCGCTTGCGCACCGGCGTTGTAGCCGGCGATGCCTTCGATCGGCAGGTAGCCGCGAGCGGCAGCGGCCTCGATGCGGGCGGTTTCAGCCTTGCGCACTGCGCCCAGGAGCGGGATTCGTCCCTGATCATCGTAATACACGCCCACACCCAGGTTCACTTTACCGGGGCGGGTGTCCGCGTTGTATTGTTCGTTCAGGCCAAGAATGGGGTCGCGCGGCGCAAGCTCGACGGAATCGAATAGGGTGCTCATGGGACTCTGATGAGGTGGGTGGACGCAGTACGAAGTGCTGTGGATAATGGGGGGTTTACCCTGGAACAGTCTA
>CBHWAL010000589.1:0-2589 GCA_966111495.1 uncultured Achromobacter sp.
TGACGGGCATGCTGGTGTTGATCGCCCTGGGCTTCACGCTGGGCAATGGCGTGGGCGGACGCATGGCTGACCGCTCGCTCGATGGCACGCTGATTTTCTTCCTGGTGCTGGTCATCGTGGATCTGCTGGCTTTCCCGTGGCTGGCGTCCACGCCGGTCGGCGCCGCGGTGGCGCTGCTGATCTTCGGCATCGCGACGTTCGCGGTGGTGCCGCCGCTGCAAATGGGCGTGATGCGCGCCGCCACCGATGCGCCGGGACTGGCCTCGTCGATGAACGTGGGCGCGTTCAACCTGGGCAATGCGGTTGGCGCGGCGGCCGGGGGCGCGGTGATCTCGGCCGGAATGGGTTACGCGGCGGTGCCGATTGCCGGCGCGGTGATCGCAACTGCCGGGCTGGCGCTGGTGCTGGTGCAGCGCGCCGGGAATGTGCGGCGGCGCAAGCTGGCGATGCAGGGCTGCTAAGGGCCGGTCTTCGGGCCGCGCAATGAAAGGCCCCGGTGGACATGGATCCGCCGGGGCCTTTTTGCATGCGTGGTCTTCAGAATTTGAAAACGTCTTCCAGGTCCACCGATTCTTCCACCGACTCCAGCTTCACGCTTTGTTCGATGTGTTCCAGGTGATGCAGGGTCAATTCCTCGGCCCGTTGCGAATCGCGGGCGGCGATGGCTTCGGTGATGAGTTCGTGTTCGTCATCCCGGCAGCTGGTGGCGGTGGGCAGGTTGTACAGGAAGATGACCAGGCACGTGAGCGTGGAGAGTTCGCGCATGGTCCGCGCCAACTCGCCATTGCCGGCCAGTTCGCTCAAGAGGATATGGAACTCGCCAGCAAGCCGGATGATGGCGCGCTTGTCATCGCGCTTGCGGGCGTCGTGTTCCAGCACGACATGTTCGCGCAAGCGCGCCAGCTTGTCGGGTGTCAGGTTCTGCGTCAGGCGCCGGACGACGGCCGGTTCAATGAGCCTGCGTGCCTCGAAAACATCGCGCGCCTTTTCGATGGAGGGCTTGGCCACGTACGCGCCGCGTTGCGGGAACAGTTCGACGATCTGTTCGTGGGCCAGGCGCGCAAGGACCTCCCGTATGCGAGGGCGGCTGACTTCGAAGATTTCGGCCAGGCGCTCTTCGACCAGCTTGGTGCCAGGCTTGAGACGGTTGTCCAGGATGGCGCGATAGATGCGTTCGTAGATGCCGGTGACCGAGGTTTCGCGTTTGTCTGATGCCATGGGCTCGTTGTTGATTTGCGCGGTTGATGCCTGGACAGGGTCGCCGCCAGGGGTGATGAGCGGTTCTTTGCCGCTTGTAGACGTCACGTTGTCTGCAACCTGACGGGTGAACGTGAAGATACTCGATCGGACGCCGTCATTGGGAAATGCGGATTTGTGCTGTAAAAAATAATGTTAACAATCTGACGTTGAAATGTATATTTCAGGGTAATCACTAGCGTAATCATTTTTGTATTCGGCCTAGAATCCGCTCACAACATGCCCATCCGGTTGCGCTTTCGCGGCCAGGACAAGGGCGGATCAGACGGGCTGACGCATATGACGAAGCAGGGTTTTGATCTGGTGCTGCGCGACGCGGTGTTGGCGACTGCCGGCGACACCTGCCGCGCCGATCTGGCGATTTCCGGCGGCCGCATCGTGCAGATCGGCCGTGGCCTTGCGCCCGGTCTGTGCGAAATCGACGTGGCGGGGCGCGTGGTGACGCCGGGCGGTGTCGATGCGCACTGTCACCTGGATCAGCCCATGGCGCCGCCCGTGAAGCTGGCCGACGACTTTTTCACGGGCACGCGCTCAGCTGCCTGCGGTGGCACGACCACCGTGATTCCGTTTGCGGCGCAGCGCAAGGGCGGCACGGTGCAGGACGCCATCGACGACTACCACCACCGCGCCGAAGGCCGCGCATGCGTGGACTATGCCTTCCACCTGATCCTGACGGACCCCTCGCCCGCGGTGCTGAACGAGGAACTGCCACGCCTGATCAAAGCCGGCTACACCTCATTCAAGCTGTACATGACGTACGACGCGCTCAAGCTGTCCGACGGCCAGATTCTGGACGTGCTGGACGTGGCGCGCACGCATGGCGGCATGGCGATGATCCATGCCGAAAACTCTGACTGCATCGCGTGGCTGACGCGCCGCCTGGAAGCCGCTGGCCGCACGGCGCCGCGCTTTCATGCGGTGGCGCGGCCCACGCTGGTGGAGCGCGAAGGCGCCCACCGCGCGATTGCGCTGTCCGAGCTGATCGACGTGCCGATCCTGCTGGTGCATATCTCGGGCGGCGAGGCGGTGCAGCAGATCCGCGAGGCGCGTGCGAAAGGGCTCAACATCTACGCGGAGACCTGTCCGCAATACATCCTGCTGACCGCAAAAGACCTGGGCACCGACGACAGCTACTTCGGCGCGCGCTGCGTGTGCAGTCCGCCGCCGCGCGACGCGTCCAGCCAGGAAGAGATCTGGCAAGGGTTGGCGGATGGCCTGTTCACGGTGTTCTCGTCCGATCACTCGCCCTTCAACCTGACCGGCGAAGACGGCAAGACGCCAGGCGGCAAGGAAGTGGCATTCCGCCATATCCCGAACGGCATTCCCGGCATC
>CBHWAL010000590.1:0-2585 GCA_966111495.1 uncultured Achromobacter sp.
AAGCATGTCGCCAGGGAAGATGTTGGCGGCGGCAAGCTGGCGGATGGCGTCGCCGTATTCGCGCACGGCGGGGTCCAGCAAGGCGTCGGAGGCCTGTCGTAGGTAGATATTCAGCGGCGTCATCCGTCGTTCGATGTAGACGTGACGGATGACGACGGTGTCACTGGTTTCTTCGATCAGGCTGGGCACCAGGCGGCGTAGTTCGTCCAGCAAGGCGGGGGCGAAGCGGCTGCGCGGCAGCGCCACCTGTGAATATTCCCAGGTGTCGGCCATGCGGCCCACGCGATCGTGCAGCTTCACCATCTGGTACTTGCGGCGCACGGTGGCGTGGTCCATGCCGTCTTTGTCGATGCGGTCCTTTATGAGCTTGAATACGTAGGGGTAGGACGGCAGCGTGAACACGCACATCACCATGCCCTTGATGCCGGGGGCGATGTCGAAGGCGTCGCGCGAGTGGGCCAGGTGGTGCAGGAAGTCGCGGTAGAACAGCGTCTTGCCCTGCTTTTGCAGACCGATCATGGTGTAGAGCTCGGCCTTGGGCTTGCGCGGCAACAGGCTCGACAGGAAGTTCACCACGGCCGCGGGCGTTTCCATATCCACCAGGAAATACGCGCGGGTAAAGCTGAACAGGGTGCTCAGGTCGTCCGCGCCCAGCAGCAGCGCATCCAGCGTCACCTGCCCCGCCGGATTGCGCGTCAGCGCGATGGCAAAGGGGTAGACGGTGGTCTGGTTGATCAGGCGGCCGACGATGTAGGCGCCCTTGTTGCGAAAGAAGAGCGACCCCAGCGCGTGGAGCTGGCAGTCCGTGGCGATGCGCCGGCCGACGTGGCGCGGTAGCACCGCGCGCAGCTTGGACACGGCGGCGCGCGCCAGCAATCGCGTGTCGCGCGGCAGGTCTTCGAAGGGCAGCGCCAAACCGAAGTCGGCCACCATGCGGATCAGGCTTTTTTCCAGGCCGTCGGTCACCGGGTAGTACACGCGGTAGGACGGCACGCTGCTGTCGAGGTAGTCGGTGGCGACTGCCGGGCGCACGAACAGGAAATCGTTGTGGAAGTAATCGCGGTGCAGCAGGCGGCACGAGACCGAGTTGAAGAAGGTCTCGGCGCATTCAGGCTGGCGGTGTTCGCCCAACAGGCCGACGAATTCCTGCTTGATCTGCTGCCAATAGGCGGTCTGCGCGTCAGTTAGGGACGGGGCGGCGGCGCCGTTGCCGTTCTTGGCGGCGTGCTCTGCGCCGTGGCTCGTACTGCCAACCGCGCCCTCTGGCCGGCCGCGTAACACGCCTTCCAGTTGCGTGGCGCATTCGCGCACGCGCATGTCGTAGTACTCGATGCGTTCACGCGACAGGTGCTGGATGCCGTGCCAGTCGCCGGATTCGAACAGCGCCTTGGCGCGCTGCGCGCTATAGCGGAACAGCGCGTAGTGCCGGTCAAAGCCGGCCAGGATCAGGCGCGCGACCTCCAGCGGCGAGGGTCCCGGCGCGGGAGCCTGTTCGATGTGCTGGAGGTCGGACGTGCGGATCATGGCGCGGCTGTGGATAAGGCGTCAGGCGGTTTCGTTGAAGAGTTCGCGGCCGATCAGCATGCGGCGGATTTCGCTGGTGCCGGCGCCAATTTCGTACAGCTTGGCGTCGCGCCACAGGCGGCCGACCGGGTATTCGTTGATGTAGCCGTTGCCGCCCAGGATCTGCACGCCCTCGCCCGCCATCCAGGTGGCTTTTTCGGCGGTGTACAGGATGAGCGCGGCGCAGTCCTTGCGCACCTGGCGCACGTGGTCGGACCCCAGTTTGTCCAGGTTCTTGCCGACCTGATAGCAGAAGGCGCGGCTGGCTTGCAGCGTGGTGTACAGGTCGGCGACCTTGCCCTGGATGAGCTGGAATTCGCCGATGGCCTGGCCGAACTGCTTGCGGTCATGGATATAGGGCACAACCACGTCCATCACGGCCTGCATGATGCCCAGCGGGCCGCCGGACAGCACGGCGCGTTCGTAGTCCAGGCCGCTCATCAGCACCTTTACGCCGCCGTTGACCTGGCCCAGCACGTTTTCTTCGGGGATCTCGCAGTCCTGGAACACCAGCTCGCCGGTGTGGCTGCCGCGCATGCCCAGCTTGTCCAGCTTCTGCGCCACGGAAAAGCCTTTGAAACCCTTTTCGACCAGGAAGGCGGTGATGCCGCGCTGGTGGGCCTCGGGGTCGGTCTTGGCGTAGACGACGAGGGTGTCGGCGTCCGGGCCATTGGTGATCCACATCTTGGTGCCGTTCAGCACGTAGCGGTCGCCCTTCTTTTCCGCGCGCAGCTTCATGCTGACGACGTCGGAACCGGCGCCCGGCTCGCTCATGGCCAGCGCGCCGACGTGTTCGCCGGAGATCAGCTTGGGCAGGTACTTGGCCTTCTGGGCGGCGGTGCCGTTGCGGTTGATCTGGTTCACGCACAGGTTCGAGTGCGCGCCGTACGACAGGCCGATGGAGGCGCTGGCGCGGGAGATTTCTTCCATGACGACCATGTGGGCCAGATAGCCCATGTTGGCGCCGCCGTATTCCTCGTCGGCGGTCATGCCCAGCACGCCGAGGTCACCGAACTTGCGCC
>CBHWAL010000591.1:0-2580 GCA_966111495.1 uncultured Achromobacter sp.
TGGCCCTGCCGCCGGTGAAGGTGCACTGTTCCATCCTGGCCGAAGACGCGATCAAGGCCGCGGTGCAGAACTACAAAGAGAAGCACTCGGTCACGGCCGAAGCTGTGGCGGGCTGATCATGTCCGTTACCCTGACCCAACAGGCTGCCACCCATATCGGCCGCTACTTGCAAAAGCGCGGAAAGGGTATCGGCTTGCGGCTCGGCGTTAGGACGACGGGTTGCTCCGGCATGGCCTACAAGTTGGAATATGTCGACGCGGTCGAGTCGGAAGATATCGTCTTCGAGAGCTTTGGCGTGAAGGTCTTCATCGACCCCAAGAGCCTGTCGTACCTCGATGGCACGGAGCTGGATTACGCCCGCGAGGGCCTGAACGAAGGCTTCAAGTTCCGCAACCCCAACGAAAAGGCGACCTGCGGCTGCGGCGAGTCGTTCACGGTGTAAGTCTTGGCAGGTGACGATCACTTCAGCCTGTTTGGCTTGCCGGCACGATTTGACCTGGACGGCCAGGCGCTTGAACACGCCTGGCGCTCCGTCGCCGCGAAGGTGCACCCCGACCGCTTTGCCACGGCCAGCCCCGCGGAACGCCGCGTGGCGATGCAGTGGGCGGCTCGCGCCAACGAGGCTTATCGCGAGTTGAAGGATCCGCTGTTGCGGGCGCGCTACCTGTGCGAGCAGGCAGGCGTGGACCTGCAGACCGAAAGCAACACGTCGATGGACGCGGCTTTTCTCATGCAGCAGATGACCTGGCGCGAGATGCTGGACGATGGTCGCGATGACGCCGGCGTCCTGGACGGATTGCAAGCCGAACTGGACGAGGCGCGTGCCGAAATGCGCGCCACGCTGACGCGCCTTCTGGATGACGAACGCGATTACGCGGCGGCCGGGCGCAAGGTGCGGGAATGGATGTTCGTGGAAAAGCTGGCGCAGGAGCTGGCCCACGTGCAGCCCGCAGGATAGCCAACGGCGCGCTGGGGCGTTCCCGTCATGGGCGCCTGCCCGGCGCGGCCTACTGACCAGAAAAACAGAATCATGGCCTTATTGCAGATATCCGAGCCCGGCGAGTCGCCCGCGCCGCACCAGCGCAAGCTGGCGGTCGGGATTGACCTGGGCACCACCAATTCGCTGGTCGCTGCCGTGCGCAGCAGCGTGGCTGAAGTGCTGCCCGATGCCCAAGGCCATGCCTTGCTGCCGTCGGCGGTGCGCTATTTCCCTGGCGGAAAGGTCACAACGGGCCGTGAGCCGCTGGCTCAGCAGGCCGAGGATCCGCTGAACACGGTTGTGTCCGTGAAGCGTTTCATGGGCCGCTCGCTGGAAGAGGCGCAGGCAACGCGCGCGCCTTACGAATTTGTCGATGCGCCCGGCATGGTGCGGATTCGCACGGCGCAGGGCGACTTGAGCCCGGTTGAAGTGTCCGCGCAGATCCTGGCGGTGCTGCGTCAGCGCGCCGAAGACGTGCTGGGCGACGAACTGGTCGGCGCGGTCATCACCGTGCCTGCGTATTTTGACGACGCACAGCGTCAAGCCACGCGCGACGCCGCCCGCTTGGCGGGTCTGAACGTGCTGCGCCTCTTGAATGAACCGACTGCGGCGGCGATTGCCTACGGGTTGGATAATGCCGCCGAGGGCGTCTACGCGGTGTACGACCTGGGCGGCGGCACGTTCGATATTTCCATCCTGCGTCTGACGCAGGGGGTGTTCGAAGTGATCTCCACGGGCGGCGATACGGCGCTTGGCGGGGACGATTTCGATGTCCTGATCGCGGATCACGCCGTGGCGAAGCTGGGCCTGGGCGAACTGTCGCCCGCCGAGCGCCGCGGTCTGCTCATGGCCGCGCGCGCCGCGCGTGAAGCCTTGTCGGACGCCGACGAGACGAGCCTGAAGCTGACGCTGTCGAGCGGCCGCGACGCCGAACTGACGCTGACCCGTGACGAATTTGAATTGCTGGCCCAGCCGCTGATCGAGCGCACGCTGGACACGGCGCGCCGCGCGCTGCGCGATGCGTCGTTGAAGGCGGCTGACGTTCGCGGCGTGGTGATGGTGGGCGGCGCGACGCGCATGCCCGTCGTGCGCGCCGCGGTGGCCAAGGTGTTCGGTACGGACCCGTTGACGGATCTGGATCCGGATCAGGTGGTGGCGCTGGGCGCGGCGCTGCAGGCCAACCTGTTGGCGGGCAACCGGGCGCCGGGCGAAGACTGGCTGCTGCTGGACGTGATCCCGCTGTCGCTGGGCCTGGAAACGATGGGCGGGCTGGTCGAGCGCATCATTCCGCGCAACAGCACCATTCCGGTGGCGCGCGCCCAGGAATTCACGACGTTCAAGGATGGCCAGACGGCCATGAGCATCCACGTGGTGCAGGGCGAGCGCGACCTGGTGGCGGATTCCCGTTCGTTGGCGCGCTTCGAACTGCGCGGCATTCCGCCCATGGTGGCCGGCGCCGCGCGTATCCGCGTGACCTTCCAGGTGGATGCGGACGGCCTGCTCAGCGTCACCGCGCGCGAGCAGAGCCAGGGCGTCGAAGCCATGGTGTCGGTCAAGCCGTCTTACGGTCTGTCCGATGACGAGATCGCGCAGATGCTGGC
>CBHWAL010000592.1:0-2536 GCA_966111495.1 uncultured Achromobacter sp.
GAGGCCTTGGCCAAGAGTAAGGGTTTTGAACCGCCCAAGGATCCTTCGTTGGTGCAGACGGCCAAGCTCAAGGCTTTGGGCCTGCGTGATGAAGGGTTCGACAAGGCGTATGCCGATGAGATCGGCGTGGACGCGCACGAGGATGCGGTCAAGCTGTTTGAGAAGGCCTCGAAGGAAGTGAAGGACCCCGAGGTCAAGCAGTTCGCGATCGAAACGCTGCCAAGCTTGCAGCAGCATCTGCAGGCGGCCAAGACGCTGCAGCAAAGCGTGTCCGCCAAGAAGTAGTTGAGTTGAGATGCGCCGGTATCCGCACCGGCGACTGACCGTTCAAGCGGGCCTGCCCGTCCACCATTTCAGCAACGCGATCCGGCATGCGCCTTGCTGTTCAGTGGTGGGCAAGGCCCGCTTCCCCCCTCGATCCGCGTACAGGAGCGATCATGATCCAAAAGACGTTGAAGGACCTGTTTATTCACGAGCTATCGGATGTCTACAGCGCCGAAAAACAATTGACCCGCGCGTTGCCGAAGATGGCTCGCGCGGCCACTGATCCCACGCTGGCGGAAGCCTTCACCACGCACCTTGAGGAAACGCGCGGCCAGATCGAACGCATCGACAAGATCGTTGAAGGTGCGGACTTCCGGCTGAAGCGTATCAAGTGCGCCGCCATGGAAGGACTGGTGGAGGAAGGTAAAGATGTGATTGAAGACGTCGAAGAAGGCCCGGTTCGCGATGCTGCGCTGATCGCCGCGGCGCAGAAGGTCGAGCATTACGAGATCGCCAGCTACGGCACGCTTTGCACCTTTGCCAAGCAACTGGGCGAGACCGAGGCATTGACGCTGTTGAAGGAAACGCTGGCTGAAGAAAAGGCCACCGATGAGAAGCTGAGCATGCTGGCGCTGAAGCAGACCAATGCTGAAGCGGCCAAGGCAGGCAAGGCAAAGTAATTGCAACCTGCATGAAGCCGGTGGCGATGATTGCGGCCCTGCGCCCCTTTCGGTGCAGGGCCGTGATCGGTTACGAGCCGGGGGCGGGTATCCGGGAGCGCATCATGAAACCTGCTGACGATTCTTCTACCCGCGCCCGCCCGGCGCGGCGCGGCGCCAAGACTGGCCGGGGACCCTGGCTAATGCTAGCCGCCTGGATTGGCGCCGTGGCCGTGCTGTTCATCGTCGGACTGCTGATCCGCGGGATGTAGCCGCGGGTTTGCGTCCGGCACGTCTTGCGTCGCGCGCTATTGGCACAGTCTCGATGCCACCATCGTGACAACCGTGCCGTCCGGCAGCTTGTAATGTCCATCGCCTTGCCACGTGACAAGTTGGCCGTCGGGCAGGCAGCAATAGGAACTGGTCTTCTCGTCGCCCTGGGGCTGTGAGCAGTATCTGTCGATGCGGTAGGTGCTTCCATCGGAAGCAGCTGCCACCACCTCCATGACACGTTTGTACGCTGGGTTTGCCATGTGTGCCTCCTGTTCGCCGTTCGGGCTATTGGTGCATGCGGCCTCTGCGCGGTCAATACGCATCGCAGCATCCGCGAACCTTGAAGGGACGCATGGCGGCCGATGCGCCTCGGGAAGATCGGATCGCCGCACGCATCGCGGCTTAAAGGAGCGCAACCATGCACGAATTCGAAAGCCTTGATGGGCGGGTAATCCTTGTGACGGGCGGCGGCAGCGGACTGGGGGCGGCGCTGTGCGAGCAGCTTGCGGCCGAAGGCGCGCGTGTCGCGGTCAGCGACATCGATGAGCAGCGCGCAAATGCTGTCGCGGGCAAGTTGAAGGAAGGCGGCGCGGACGTCATGGCCTGCATCATGGATGTGGGCGTGGCGGCCGACGTTGCCGAGTGCATGGATGCGGTCGTGCGGCATTTCGGCAAGCTGGACGCCATCGTGAACAGCGCCGGCATCGATGTGACGGCTTCCATCGACCAGCTTGATGCCGATGTCTGGGAGCGCGTGCTGCGCACGAATCTGACTGGCCCTTTCCTGATGGCCAAACTGGGCAAGAATCGGCTTAGTCCCGGTGGCCATATCGTGAACGTGGCATCGACTGCCGCGCGGCGCGCGTGGCCCAACGCCAGTGCCTACCACGCCAGCAAGTGGGGGTTGATGGGGTTGTCGCACGCACTGCATGCCGAATTGCGCGGCATGGGCATCAAGGTCAGCGCGGTCATCGCGGGCGGCATGCGCACGCCGTTCCTGCTGGATCGGTTTCCGGATACCGACGACGCCTCGCTTCAGGATCCCGCCAACGTCGCGCGTGCGGTGCGTTTCGTGTTGACCCAACCGCCCGAGACCGTGGTGCCCGAGGTGATGGTGTTGCCGATGAAGGAAACGTCTTGGCCCTGACTACAACGCAAGGAGATGCATCATGAGCACCAAGCCCCATTCCCATCAGGACGCCCCCGCCGACGCGGACCGCGAGCCGGTGCCGCCTGGCGAACGCACGCTGTCGGACCGTCCGGCCGATCCGAATCGCACTGGCGCGGGCCGCCAGTTTCCGCCGGGCATGGATCCCGAGGACGTCTGGGATCCTGGTCGC
>CBHWAL010000593.1:0-2535 GCA_966111495.1 uncultured Achromobacter sp.
CAGGCCGCCGGGGCCGCCACCCATTGGGCTAGCGTCATGTCGCCCGGCAGCCCGGCGAACTGCCGCAACCCCGCGCGAGCCAGCTCGGCCAACGTCACGCCCGGCTGTGCGCGCCACGGCGGCACGTCGCCGTCCAGCCGCGACAATGCGTAAAACACCACGGCATCCACCCGCCGGCGCGGTCGGGCGGA
This sequence comes from uncultured Achromobacter sp., assembly GCA_966111495.1. Classification (GTDB taxonomy): domain Bacteria; phylum Pseudomonadota; class Gammaproteobacteria; order Burkholderiales; family Burkholderiaceae_B; genus Achromobacter. Next base: position 192 of record CBHWAL010000593.1, read on the forward strand.
GGGAGCAAAGGGCCCCCCCGCCCCTTCCAGTTCCAGCGTCACGCGGTATTCCGCGCACAGCTTGCGCGCCTGGACGACGTCCGCCTCGGACGCGGGCGTGAGAATGGCGCACGTGCCGTCCGTCCCGCCCTCCCCCAGGTCGCGGACCTTGCCGTGGCATACCAGCGCCAGGCGTTGCACAAAGGCCGCCCACGGCGTCTGGACGGGCCGCCGGCCCATGAGAAAGGCGCGCCGGGATGGCTGCATGACTACAATTCCTTTTTTGCTAGATGACGCTTTCGAGATTCCGATGCCCCGCCTCGCTACCCGCACCCACGATTTCCTGACGTTCCAGGTGATGGAACTGTTCAAGCAGGCGCAGGCGCTGCAGGCGGCCGGACGAGACATTATCAGCCTGGGCATCGGCGAACCGGACTTTACCGCGCCCCCTCAGGTGGTGGAAGCGCTGGACCGCGCCGCGCGCGCCGGCCTCAGCGGCTACAGCCCCGGCGCCGGCATCGCCCCGCTGCGCGAGGCCATCGCGCAGTTCTACCGTGACCAGTTCGGCGCCGTCATCGACCCGCGCCGCGTCATTGTCACGGCGGGCGCCTCGGGCGCCCTGACGCTGGCCTGCGCGGCGCTGGTGAACACCGGCGGCGAAGTGCTGATGCCCGATCCTTCGTATCCGGCGAACAGCAATTTCGTCCTGGCCGCCGGCGGCGTGCCGCGCCTGATCCCCAGCACGGCGGCAAAGCGCTTCCAGTTGTCCGCCGACGACGTCGCGCGCCACTGGACGCCCGCCACGCAGGGCGTGATGGTGGCTTCGCCCAGCAATCCCACCGGCACATCGATTGCCCACGGCGAGCTGGCCCAGTTGCTGGCGCAGGTGCGCGCACGCGAGGGCTTTGCCATCGTCGACGAGATCTACCTGGGGCTGTCCTATGACGGCCAGCCGCGCTCGGCGCTGACGCTGGACGACGACGTCATCGTCATCAACAGCTTCTCGAAGTACTTTCACATGACGGGCTGGCGTTTGGGCTGGATGATCGTGCCCGGCGACATGGTCGCGCCGGTGGAAAAGATTGCCTCCAGCCTGGCGATCTGCGCGCCCACGCTGGCCCAGCACGCCGCGTTGGCCTGCTTCACCCCCGCCGCGCTGAAGATCTTCGAACACCGCCGCGAGGCCTTCAAGCAGCGCCGCGACTACCTGCTGCCGCAATTCGAGCGCCTGGGCATCGACGTGCCGGTCAAGCCGGACGGCGCCTTCTATATCTATGCCGATATCAGCAACCTGGGCATGGACAGCGCCGCATTCTCGCAGCGCCTGTTGCTGGAAGCCGGGGTCGCCGCCGTGCCGGGCCTGGACTTCGGACCCGCGCATGCGGCCCACACCATGCGGTTTTCGTATGCCACCGGTCTGGATCGCCTGGAAGAGGCGGTGGCCCGGATGGGCGTGCTGCTGCAGCGCTGACCCAATGAATAAGGCGCGCCCTTGCGGAGCGCGCCTGTTGGCAAAGGGGGACAGGGATCAATCGCGCGCCAGCGCGATGCCCGATGCCAGCGCCAGGCGCCGGCGTTCCGCCTGCACCTTCGCGCCGTAGCCGTTGTCGTCCGGCCCGGTGGACCCGACGTAACATGCCAGGCCGCCGTCCACGGAACCGCGGCGGTTGATGCAGTCGCGCAGGATCGTGGCGCCCACGCCGATGTTGGCGGCGGGATCCAGGGGGTTCTTGCCAACCGCGTCAAACTTTTCCTGGTGAACGCTGGTCATGACCTGCATCAGGCCCTGCGCGCCCACATGGCTTTCGGCTAGCGGGTTGTAGCGCGACTCGATGGCGATCACGGCCAGGACCAGCAAGGGATCAAGCTGCTTTTCGCGGCTGACCTTGTACACGGTGTTCAGCAGCGGACCGGTCGCGTCATAGGCGACCTTGTACTTGCGCGAGATATAGTTGCGCAGTGCTTCGGCCTGCGGTCCCGTGGCCGCCGAAGCGGTCTTCTTGGGCGCGGGCGGGGCGACACGGGCCGGCCCCAGCATGCCGGTGGCGTTGCTGGCGGGTGTGGTGGGTACGGCCATGGCAATTGCCGACGACGTGTCGGCACCCAGTTCGGAGCCGGCTTCGGATTCGGAGCTGGCCTGCATGGATGAAGGCGCAAGGGCGGTCAACAAGGCTTTGTGCACTTGCAATGCCTGGTCGCGCAAACCAGGCAGGGCGAATCCCATGCTTACCGTCACAATGACCGCGATGCCCAGATAGACAGAGCAAATGCGCAGGGATTCGGCAAGATATTGGTGCACTCCTTGGGCCATGTTCCTGAACAGGCTGGCCACTGACGCATCGGGCATAAAACCTCCTGCGTGAAA
>CBHWAL010000594.1:0-2515 GCA_966111495.1 uncultured Achromobacter sp.
CGCCTTGACCCGCGCCAGGCACGGCGAAGCAGACAGGTTTACGCGCGCGGCCAGTTCTACATTGGTAAGCCGCGCGTCGCGTTGAAGTTCGTTCAGGATGCGGATGTCGGTGGCATCCAGGTTGATTTCCGGCATATGTGACCTTCAGGCAGCAGGTTGGCAGTGCATCTGTGCTGAGTATGCCGGTTATGAGCGCAGAAAGCGGTGAAAAATGCTGGGGTTTACCCTATAGACTGTTCCGTCCTTCGGTCATACGGCCGAAATGCAGAATAATCAGCGGCAGAGCAGGGTAGTAATGAGTCAGCAAGGCAGTCTTCGCAAGTTTCTTCCGCTCGCGGGTGCGGTTGCCATCTGGGGCGGAAATTGGCCCGTGATGAAGCTGGGCCTGGCGCACATGAGTCCGTTATGGCTTGCCGCCAGCCGATTCGGATCCGCCGCGCTGATCAGCGTGCTGGTGCTTGCGGTGCTGGGACGCCTGCGTCTGCCGACGCGCCAGGAATGGCCGCTGGTGGCAGGCGTGGCCCTGCTGCAGATGGGCGCTTTCACGGCGCTCGCACTGTGGGCCTTGCAGTACGTGGCGCCCGGACGCGCCTCGGTCATCGCCTACGCGACATCCATCTGGGTGATCCCGCTGTCATCGTTGATCCTGAAGGAACGACTGTCGATCGGCCAATGGCTGGCCACGGCGCTCAGCTACGCCGGCATCGGCGTCATCGTGGCGCCCGCCTTCAGTCCGTGGCAGGCGCATACCGTCATCGGTCTCATGATGCTGCTGGGCGCGTCGTTTGCCTGGGCCTGCAACATCATCCAGCTGCGCGCCAACCGCCACGTGCGCCTGGGCGCCGACATGATTCCGTGGCAAACCGCGATGGCCACGATCCCGCTGGCCGCGCTGGCATGGATGCGCGACGGCGCGCCGACCTTTCTGGGCGATGCGCAGGCTTGGCCGCTGATCCTGTACACCGGACCGCTCGCCACGGCGCTGACGTTCATCGTCGTGCTGGGCATGACGCAGAAGCTGCCGCCGGCCGCGACCTCCATCGCGATGCTGTGCGTGCCGGTGATCGGATTGATCGTGTCGTCGGTCGTGTTCCACGAGCACATCTCGGCGGACCTGGCGCTCGGTCTTGCCCTGATCGCCGCCAGCGTGGCGGCCTCCGCGCTGGCCACGCGCCTGCGGCGTTCGCCGCTTGCGCTGCGTCCTTCCTAGAACGCACTAGAATGGCGTGCGCCGGAAATGGTGCCGGCCGGTGACGCGGAACACGCTGCAGATATGGACTCGTTATATGTAGTGGTCGTGGTCGGAGCAATGGCCGCGGGCTTTGTGCAAGGCTTGTCGGGCTTTGGCTTCGGCATGGTGGCCATGTCGTTCTGGGCATGGACCGTCGACCCGCGGCTTGCCGCGGCGATGGCGGTGTTCGGCGCGCTGACCGGACAATTGCTGGCGGCTTTCACCGTGCGCCGGGGCTTTGCGATGGCGCATCTGCTGCCGTTCATCGTCGGCGGTTTGCTCGGCATTCCGCTGGGCGTGAAGGTGTTGCCGCATCTCGATCCCTTGGTGTTCAAGGCTTTCATCGGCGGGCTGCTCGCCATCTGGTGCCCAATCATGCTGTTCGCCGCGCGCATCCCGCGCATCACGGTGGGCGGCAAGGTGGCTGACGGCGTGGCCGGTGCAATCGGCGGCGTCATGGGTGGACTGGGCGGTTTTACCGGCGTGATTCCCACGTTGTGGTGCACGTTGCGCGGCTTCGATCGCGACGTGCAGCGCGCGGTGATCCAGAACTTCAACCTATCGATGCTGATGGTGACGATGGCGGGCTATGTGCTGACCGGGGTGGTCACGCGCGACATGCTGCCGCTGTTTGCGCTGATCGTGCCCGCAATGCTGGTGCCGACACTATGGGGCACGCGCGTTTATGTGGGCATCAGCGATGTGGCGTTTCGCCGCGTTGTGCTGGGTCTGTTGACGATATCCGGTGTTGCGTTGCTCGCGTCATCAGTGCCCCGCCTGCTGGCCTGAGTGCCTGCGCCACGCGGCGCCGGGGCTTGACTGGCATGCTATCGTTGAGAAATTCAAGAGAGAACCACGCATGGCATTGCATCGTTTCGAAAAGGGCGAACTGGGACATTGGCTGCGCGTCGTAGCCGACAATAACGAGCCCGGCGCGGTCCAGACCGACGTGCCCGCGCACGTCGCCCAAGCACTGGAGACCTTGCGCTGCATCGAGTCCGGCCCCGACGGCCGCTGGCTCATCACCGACAAGGGCAGGCTCTCGCTTCGCATGGAAGAGCCGGGCGCCCTCCATTTGCGCTAAGCCTTTGCGATTATCGCGGCTCTAAGGCAATCGCCGCTTTACGCAAGTCACGAGAATCTTCATTCAGACCGATTCAGCCTGATTGCTGCAAGGTTGCGAATGTTTTCGCAGTATTTCGTGCTCCATGCCTTCGCCACTGGGCTGCAAGGCATATCCTGAGACGGAATGTGCGAATTGACATCTTTCGGACGTATCCGGCC
>CBHWAL010000595.1:0-2505 GCA_966111495.1 uncultured Achromobacter sp.
GGATGCTGATGGCCGCCATGCGCCTGAACATCCCGGTCGTTTTCGTGTCGGGCGGTCCGATGGAAGCGGGCAAGGTCAAGTCGCCCACCGACGGCACGGTCATCGCCAAGATCGACCTGGTCGACGCAATGATCAAGGCCGCCGACCCCAAGGTGTCGGATGCCGAGGTAGCTGAAATCGAACGCAGCGCCTGCCCGACCTGCGGCTCCTGTTCCGGCATGTTCACGGCCAACTCGATGAACTGCCTGACCGAAGCCATCGGCCTGGCGCTGCCCGGCAACGGCACCATCGTCGCTACGCACGCATGGCGCAAGGGCCTGTTCGAGCAGGCCGGCCGCCTGGTCGTGGACCTGTGCCGCCGCTACTACGTCGAAGACGACGAATCCGTCCTGCCGCGCAGCATCGCCACCAAGAGCGCGTTCCAGAACGCGATGGCGCTGGACGTGGCGATGGGCGGGTCGACCAACACCGTGCTGCACTTGCTGGCCGCCGCACAGGAAGCGGGCGTGGACTTCACCATGGCCGACATCGACCGCATCTCGCGCAAGGTGCCGTGCCTGTGCAAGGCGGCGCCCGCGACCGACAAGTACCACATCGAAGACGTGCACCGCGCCGGCGGCATCCTGGGCATCCTGGGTGAACTGGCGCGCGCCGACCTGCTGGACCTGTCCTGCGGCAACGTGCACAGCGGCACGCTGGGCAACGCCATTCAGCAATGGGACGTGGCCGGCAGCGCAAGCGAAGAAGCCAAGAAGTTTTATCGCGCGGCCCCCGGCGGCATCCCGACCACGGTCGCCTTCAGCCAGGACGCAACGTTCCTGACGCTGGACACCGACCGCAAGACCGGCTGCATCCGCAGCAAGGAAAGCGCCTATTCCAAGGACGGCGGCCTGGCCGTGCTGTACGGAAACCTCGCTGAAAAGGGTTGCATCGTCAAGACGGCCGGCGTGGACGAGTCCCAGTGGGTCTTCACCGGCCGCGCGCGCGTTTTTGAGAGCCAGGACGACGCTGTGGAAGGCATCCTGGGCGACAAGGTCGTGGCGGGCGACGTGGTGGTGATCCGCTATGAAGGCCCCAAGGGCGGCCCCGGCATGCAAGAGATGCTGTATCCCACGTCCTACCTGAAGTCCAAGGGCCTGGGCAAGACCTGCGCGCTCTTCACCGATGGCCGTTTCTCGGGCGGTTCGTCGGGCCTGGTGATCGGCCACGCCTCGCCGGAAGCGGCCGAAGGCGGCGCGATTGGTTTGGTCGAAGAAGGCGACACGATCGAGATCGACATCCCGAACCGTAAGATGCACCTGGCCGTTTCCGACGAGGAACTGGCCCGCCGCCGCGCCGCCATGGACGCGCGCGCCGACGGCTGGGAACCGGTGGGCCGCGAACGCGTGGTGTCGCAGGCACTGCAGGCGTACGCGGCGCTGGCCACATCGGCCGACCGCGGCGCGGTGCGCGACCTGTCGCAGCTCAAGCTGAAGGGCAAGCGCTGATCGGTTGATGGCGGGTTGATGAAGAAAGCGGCGCTTCGTGCGCCGCTTTTTTCTTTGGTGCGGGCGATGTGCGATGCGCGTCTGGCTAGCGCGCACCTTCAGAGGGTACATGCCCGGATACAGCTTACGAGCTGTAATCTGCGAATACAGCTCAAAAGTTGTATTTATGAAATACAGCCTATATTGCGTATTTCGTTTTTACAACCTAGAATCTGTAAACCTTCACCATCAAGGGGTTGGCATGTCCGACTTCACCGTCCGCACGGCGGACCAGCTCCCCGCTTTGCTCCGGGCCTTCCGCAAACAGGCTGGCCTGACCCAGGCCGCGGCTGCTCTGCGTCTGGGCGTCACGCAGCAGACGCTCTCGGCGTTTGAGCGCAACGCGGGCAAGCTTGGCGCTGACAGGTTGCTGGAAATTCTCGGCATCCTGGGCGTGGAAGTCGTGTTGCGCCAACAGGAAAAATCCTCCGTGCCCAAAACGTCGGCCACACCGGATTGGTAGCCATGGGCCGACGATCACACCACCGCGCTCTGGATCTCTGGATGAACGGGGATTTCGTGGGCGTCTGGAGCGTCCAGCCCCAGATTGGCGAGACGCTCCAATACGACGAGGCATGGGTTGCTTCCGGCCGGGGGCGGCCACTCTCGCTTTCGCTTCCCTTCACGCCGGGCAACCCGCCGCATCGCGGGCAGACCGTGCGCAGCTATTTCGAGAACCTGCTGCCCGACAGCCAGAACATTCGCGAACGAGTCGCTCGGCGGTTCCAGGCGGGTTCCACTGACGCGTTCTCGTTATTGGCCGAAGTTGGCCGCGATTGTGTGGGCGCTGTACAGGTCATGCCCCGCGACGTCGCGCCTGAGCCCGTGACGCAGGTCGACGCCACTGCGCTCAGCGATGCGCAAGTGGCCCAGGCGCTGCGCGGCACCCTGACGCCCGGACCCTTGGGCGATAGGGCTGAGGGCGACGATTTCGGGGGGCGGCTCAGGCACGCCGGGGGGCCGGGAAAGAAGGCCCGGG
>CBHWAL010000596.1:0-2496 GCA_966111495.1 uncultured Achromobacter sp.
AACGTCGCCTCGAGCTCGAAGCGGGTTACGGGTCTGTGGGCGCCAGCAGGACTGCTGGCGCTGTCCGGCATGGCGGCATTGATATTCCAGATCCTCTGGATCAAGCAGCTCACGCTGATCGTGGGGGTGGAAGTTCATGCCATTGCCGTCGCGGTCAGCGCCTTTTTCTTTGGCCTGGCGTTGGGCAGCGCGTGGCTGGGCCGGGTAGCCGACAGCAGTGCGGGGCCCCTGCGCCTGTATGCCGGCGTCGAGCTTGGCGTTGCCGTGCTGGCCCTGGGGGTGACCTGGGCGCTGGCGCATGGTGCGCCGCTGTTTGCCCGTGTCGAGCAGACATGGTCCGCAGCAGCTTGGTTGGGACTTCTTGCCATAGTGGCCATCCCTCCCATGCTGATGGGCGGCACCTTGCCCGTGTTGATGCGCGCTTGCGGCGCTGTCCAGGTCGGTCGGTCCGGCGGCGTTCTTTATGCGGCCAATACGGCGGGCGCGATCGCCGGCGCGTTGCTCCCTGCCTATGTCCTTATCCCCGCTCTCGGGATGATGGGCGCCGCTTGCGTGGCGGCGGGCTTGAATCTTGCGGCTGCGGCAGGCGCCTGGGCGCTTCAGCGCCACGCGACACCCACATCGCCTGAAGGTCCACTAACGGGCCAGGCCCTGTCCGGCGAGGCCTGGCTGGCCATCGGCCTCTACACCGCCGCAGGCGCGGTCGCGATGGGTTATGAGGTCCTATGGTCGCAGATGGTGGTGCCTTTCATGAGCACGCGGGCGTTCGCCTTCTCCGTCGTGCTGGCGGTGTATCTCGCCGGGCTCGCGCTGGGATCGGCGATCTATGCGCGCCTGGAACACCGGATCGAGGACCCGTGGCGCGTGTTTGCACTGCTGATTGCAGGAGCCGGCGTGGCGGCGCTGCTCGAAGTGGCGCTTCTGGGGCCGTGGCTGATCAAAATGCAATCGATGGCCGAAGCCGCCGTGCGGCAATGGAGCGACAGCGGCCTGGCGGGCATGAGCGCGCGCTTCGCGGTTGTCGGGGCGATGGTGGTGCTGGTGCCAACCTTGCTGCTTGGCGCGGCCTTTCCTGCCGTCTTGCGGATCGCAGTCCCGCCGGCCCGCCGCGGGCAGGGTACGGGCCTGGTCCTGGCCGGCAATACGCTGGGCGGCATCGCCGGTACGCTGGTCGTCGCGTTTGTCGTGTTGCCGCGCCTGGGAACCGTACGCGGTCTTGTCTTTCTAGCCGCATTCGCCTGCGCCATCGGCATCGCAGCGGCGTGGCGTTCCAAGGGATCCATGACGCGGGCTGTGTCGGTTGGCCTGCTGGGCGCCGTGCTGATTCTGGGCTGGGCGGTGCCGCCCGATCATCTTGCACGAATGCTGCCCGGCGCCAAGGACGGAGCGATCGTGTTTTACGAGGAGAGCAGGGGAGGGACTGTCGCAGTCGTCGAGCGCGGAGAATCGAATCAGAGGTTCCGCCGCCTGTACATCCAAGGCGTATCGAATTCGGGCGACGCGATGCCATCCTTGCGCTACATGCGTCTGCAGGCGCTGCTGCCGCTGGTCATCCATGCCGGAGAGCCACATTCGGCACTGGTGATTGGCTACGGCACCGGGATTACGGCCGGCGCGCTGTCGACGTATCCCGGCCTGGAGCGTCGTGTCGTCGCGGAACTGTTGCCCGGTGTCTTACGCGCCGGGCCCTTGTTCAAGGGAAGCTATGACGCCGCCGGCGATCCGGGACTGGATCGCCGGCTTCGGGACGGGCGGCGCGAACTGCTCGTCAGCCCCGAACGCTATGACCTGATCACCCTGGAGCCGCCGCCGCCATCGGCGGCCGGCGTGGTCAATCTGTACTCGCGCGATTTCTACGAACTCGCGGCAACCCGACTGAATGCCCAGGGCGTCGTCGCGCAGTGGTTGCCATTGCCCACGCAGAATCTGGACGACACACGTGCCCTGGTTGCCAGCTTCATCGCAGTCTTCCCTCATGCGGCATTGTGGACCACTGAACTGCACGAGATGCTTCTGGTGGGGTCCCTGCAACCCATGCCTCTGGATGCCGCCCGCATCACGCAGCGCCTGGCGCATCCCCCGCTTAGACAGGCGCTGGCGGACGTGGGCGTCGCTTCACCCGAGGCACTGCTGGCGACGTGGGTGACCGACAGGGACGGCCTGGCGCGATTCGCAGGCAGCCAAGCGCCGGTGACGGACGACTGGCCAGCGATCGAGTATGCGGGCTGGGTCCGCCCACGGGAGATCGTGCGCACCTTGCCGGCTTTGATGGCGCTGCGCGGCGATCCCCCGCGAGGCGAGGGCGGCCGGACGCTGATGGCCGGCATCGAGCAGGAGCGCGGCATTCTGGATCTGTTTTATCGCAGTGCGCTGGCCGCTTACCAGGGCAACCGGGACGAATGGGCACGGAATGCCGGCGCGTTGGCGCAGACGGCCCAATCGAATCCTTATCTGCGCTGGTTTATGGCAGGCATTGAGTAATCGGATTTTTTCCCT
>CBHWAL010000597.1:0-2491 GCA_966111495.1 uncultured Achromobacter sp.
CGGCCAGCCGGCCGTCCCGACGTTTGTTTTTATACCCGGGAATATTCATGCGCGATTACGTTCTGTCCCTGCGTCCCCTGATTGTGGCCACTGGCCTGGCGCTTGCCGCCCTCACGGCCCCCGCTCACGCTTTTTCCGACGATGAAGCCCGCAAGGCCATCCTGGATTTGCGCCAGCAGGTGCAGCAGCAGAACGAGCAAAGCCAGCGCGCCAAGCTGCAACTGGCCGACCAGATCCAGTCGTTGCAGCAGGAAATCGCCCAACTGCGCGACCAGCTTGAACTGGTGTCGCGCCAGCAACCGAGCGCCAAGCCGGGCACCGCCCCGGGCAGTGCCAACCCGCCGGGCGCCTCTGCCGGCGATCCCCAGGAACAGACCGCCTATGACGGCGCGATGGATCTGTTCCGCAAGGGCCAATACAAGGAAGCGGCCGAATCGCTTGCCGCCTTTACCGCGCTTTATCCCAACAGCCAGCTCGCGCCCAGCGCCCAGTTCTACCAGGGCAGCAGCCGCTATGCGCTGAAGGACTTCAAGGGCACCATCGAGCAACTGAACGCCATGGTACAGAAGTCGCCGGATAACGCCCGTGCGCCTGACGCGCTGCTGATCATTGCCGGCAGCCAGATCGAACTGAACAACCGCGCCGGCGCCAAGACCACCTTGCAGCGCATCGTCCGCGACTACCCGACCACGCCGGCTGCCACCACGGCCAAGAGCCGGCTGCAACTGCTGCAGTAATGCGGCACGCCGCAAGCGCGGCAGGCGCTTACCGCCACATTCTTCGCCGCCGGGCGGGGCTGATCGCCCTGCTGCTGGCGGCGATTCTGTTTGCGCTGCTGATCGACTTCACCGTTGGCCCGTCCGGCCTGCCTTGGCGCGCGCTCTGGCAGACGCTGGTCGCGCCGGCCGACGCCGATCCGACTTACCGCGTGATCGTCTGGGACATCCGCCTGCCGTCCGCCCTGATGGCCGCCCTGGTGGGCATGGCGCTGGGCCTGGCGGGCGCCGAGATGCAGACCATCCTGAACAATCCCCTGGCCAGTCCGTTCACCCTGGGCGTGTCGTCCGCGGCCGCCTTTGGCGCGTCGCTGGCGATCGTGCTTCAGTTCGGGCTGCCGGGCATTCCCGCCGGCTGGCTGATTGCCGCCAACGCCTTCCTGTTTGCCCTATTGGCGGCGCTGCTGCTCGATGCTGTGGCCCGCTGGGGCGGTATGAATACCTCTGGCGTCGTGCTGTTCGGCATCGCCATGGTGTTCACCTTCAATGCGCTGGTGTCGCTGGTGCAGTTCACGGCCAGCGCCGAAGCCTTGCAGAACCTGGTGTTCTGGACGATGGGCAGCTTGGCGCGATCAAGCTGGACGACCGTGGGCGTGCTGGCGCTGGCCTTCGCGGTGGCGCTGCCGCTGGCCATGCGGCAATCCTGGAAGCTGACCGCCTTGCGATTGGGCGAGGACCGCGCCGCGAGCTTTGGCGTGGACGTGCGCCGCGTGCGGGTGTCTGCGCTGGCGCGCGTGAGCCTGCTGTCCGCGCTGGCCGTGGCCTTTGTCGGGACCATCGGCTTCATCGGGCTGGTGGCGCCGCACATTGCACGACGACTGTTCGGCGAGGACCACCGCTTTTATCTGCCGGGCAGCGCCCTGGTGGGCGCGGTGATTTTGTCGCTGGCGTCCATCGCGTCCAAGAATCTGATGCCGGGCGTGGTCGTGCCCGTGGGCATCGTGACCGCGTTGGTCGGCATTCCGTTCTTCGTTTCCGTCGTGCTGCGCAGGCAATTGCCATGACCGCATCGGCACACTCGACGACATCTGCCGGACTGGCGGTGCATGCGCTGACGGCCGGCTACGGACGCGAGGACGTCCTGCACGACCTGTCTATCCCCGCGCTGGCCGCGGGCGAGGTGACGGCACTGCTCGGTCCCAACGGCAGCGGCAAGTCGACGTTGCTTAAGGCGCTGGCGGGCCTGGTTCGGCCCCGAACGGGAAGCGCTGCGCTGGACGGCCTGGACCTGACCCGGCTGGACCACGGCGAGCGCGCGCGCCACGTGGTGTATCTGCCCCAAAGCCTGCCCGCGGCGGTGCACCTGCGGGTGTTCGAATCGGTGCTGGTAGCGGCGCGCGCCAGCGACGCGGCGGCGGGCCCCGTGGATCTGCAGGCCATCGACCAACTATTGGCGCGGCTGGGCATCGCGCATCTGGCCCTGCATTACCTGGATGCGCTGTCCGGCGGACAGAAGCAACTGGTGGGCCTGGCGCAGGCGCTGATCCGCCACCCGCGCGTGCTGCTGCTGGACGAACCGCTATCGGCGCTGGATTTGAATTATCAGTTTCACGTCATGCGGCTGCTGCGCCAGGAGACGCGCGAGCATGGCCTCATCAGCCTGATCGTTCTGCACGACCTGAACGTGGCCCTGCAGCATGCGGACCAGGCGGTAATGATTCACGAGGGACGACTGCACGCCGCGGGCGCGCCGGCGGATGTCATCACGCCGGATT
>CBHWAL010000598.1:0-2472 GCA_966111495.1 uncultured Achromobacter sp.
CCTGGGCCGACAGCGCGCGCAGCGCCTGGGCCGAGCCCTTGCCCACGTCGCCGTAACCGGCCACGACGGCGACCTTGCCGGCGATCATGACGTCGGTGGCGCGCTTGATGCCGTCAACCAGCGATTCGCGGCAGCCGTACAGGTTGTCGAACTTGGACTTGGTGACCGAGTCGTTGACGTTGATGGCGGCAAAGGCCAGCTCGCCCTTTTGCGACATCTGGTACAGGCGATGCACGCCGGTGGTGGTTTCTTCGGTCACGCCCTTGATCAGCGCCAGACGGGTCGAGTACCACTTGGGATCGCGCTTCAGGGTTTCCTTGATGGCGGCGAACAGGATGCGCTCTTCGTCGCTGCCCGGATTGGCCAGGACCGAGATGTCCTTTTCAGCCTTGGTGCCCAGGTGCAGCATCAACGTGGCGTCGCCGCCGTCGTCGAGGATCATGTTGGCGTTCTGGCCATTGGGCCATTCGAAGATCTTGTGGGTGTACTGCCAGTACTCTTCGAGCGTCTCGCCCTTGACGGCGAAGACCGGTGTGCCGGACGCGGCGATCGCGGCGGCGGCGTGGTCTTGCGTGGAGAAGATGTTGCACGAGGCCCAGCGCACTTCGGCGCCCAGCGCCACCAGCGTTTCGATCAGCACGCCGGTCTGGATGGTCATGTGCAGGCTGCCGGCGATACGCGCGCCCTTGAGCGGCTGCGACGCGGCGAATTCCTCGCGGATGGCCATCAGGCCGGGCATTTCGGTTTCGGCGATGGCGAGTTCGCGGCGGCCCCAGCCGGCCAGCGACATGTCGGCGACGAGGTAGTCGGAAAAGGATTTATCAGTCACAGCGTTCATGGTGTGTAGGCTCCACGTAAATTACGAACGGCGCACGAGATGGCCGGACAACGCGAATACACCACGACAGTCGAGTGCTCGCCTTTCCCGCCATACGCGACAAAGGTGAGCGCCGTTGCTGTAGCGACGCGCGGGGCGCGGCGCTTGAACAAGGATTCCTGAGCCTGGCGAGCCGGGGTCCGCATGGGTAAGACACATGGGGGACCGCGGGGTCGTCGCAACGCTCCTCAGGATTGCCGGGCATTGTACAAGGTTGGCGCGCCGGACGGCTAGCAAATCCGGGCGGCGCGTCTGTATCAGCTTGTGGTCGCCCAATCGTTGGCCGCCCCGCGCGAGTCGCCCTGTGTCAGCGGCACCAGTGCGTCCAGCAGGTCCGACGCGACCGAATCCCAGCTGCGGGTCAGCGCGTGCGCCCGCACCTCGTCGCGGTGCAGCGGCAGCGCGGCCAGGCAGGCGCGCTTCAAGTCGTCGTCCAGCCGGCCCGTCACGCCTTCCTGCACCACGGCAAGCGGCGCCTCGCTGCGAAAAGCCGCCACCGGGGTGCCGCAGGCCATCGCCTCCAGCATCACCAGCCCAAAGGTATCGGTCAGGCTGGGAAACACGAACACGTCGGCGGCCGCGTAAAAGCCGGGCAGCGCGCCGTCCTGCTGCATGCCCAGGAAGATCGCCTCCGGGAAGCGCTTTTTCAGGCGGGCTTCGTCGGGTCCCGCGCCCACCACGACCTTGCTGCCCGGCAAATCCAGGGACAGGAAGGCATCCAGGTTCTTTTCCTTGGCCACGCGTCCCACGCTCAGCCAGACGGGCCGGGGCAGATCCTGAAACGCCTGGCTGGCCGAGGGCTGGAACTTGCGCGGATCGACCCCGCGCGACCAGACGCGCAGGTTCGCCAGGCCCCGCTGCACGAGGATGTCGCGCACCGTGGGCGTGGGCACCAGCACACATTGCGACGGCCGGTGGAACCAGCGCAGGTAGCGCCACGGCAGCGCTGCGGGGATGCCCATGCGCGCCTGCAGGTAATCCGGAAACATGGTGTGGAACGACGTGGTGAAGCGCCAGCCCCGCCGCAGCGCCATGCGCCGGGCGGCGAGACCCAGCGGGCCTTCCGTGGCGATGTGCAGCGCGTCGGGGATGGTGTCGCCCAGGATGCGGCGCAATTGCCGGCCGGGTTGCAGGCACAGGCGCAGATCGGGTTCGGAGGGCGCGGGGATGGTTCGGCTGCCCTCGGGACTGACCACGATCAGCTCGTGGCCCCAGTCGCTGAGGATCTGCCGCATGGTCGACCAGGTGCGGACGACGCCGTTGACTTGCGGATGCCAGGCATCCGTGACCAGGACGATGCGCATGATGGAGCCGGAAGTGGGCAATGACGCTATTCAGCCTGCGCCATGTGACAAGCCCAAGACGGGGACGCAAGCGCGTCGTTTCAATGCGGCTTCAACGTGGATGGCCGCGCGGTCATGCCCGCGCACGGCAGCGCGTCAGTTGTTGCGCCGCGGATACCCTTGCGACTTGATGCGGATCCAGACTTCGCGCTTTTCGGCTTCCGACATGAACACCCAGTTGGCGACTTCCATGGCGGTGCGCCCGCACCCGCGGCAGATGTCGTCAAACAGCGTGGAGCACACCGCCACGCA
>CBHWAL010000599.1:0-2446 GCA_966111495.1 uncultured Achromobacter sp.
TTGCCGGTGCGGCCAAAGCCTGTCTGGACTTCGTCGGCGATCAGCAGGATGCCGTGCTCGTCGCAGACCTTGCGCAGCGCGGTCATCAGTTCGGGCGGCGTGATGTTGAAGCCGCCTTCGCCCTGCACCGGTTCAATGATGATGGCCGCGACGCGCTTGGGATCGATGTCGACCTTGAACAGCAGGTCCAGCGCCTTGAGCGAATCGGCCACGCTGATGGCCTGCGTGGCGTTGGGAAACGGCACGTGATAGATATCGCCCGGCATGGGGCCGAACGACAGCTTGTAGGGGGCGACCTTGCCGGTCAGCGCCATGCCCAGCATCGTGCGGCCATGGAACGAACCCGAGAAGGCGATGACGCCCGAGCGGCCGGTGGACGAGCGCGCGATCTTCACGGCGTTCTCGACGGCTTCGACGCCGGTCGTGAAGAAGGCAGTCTTCTTCAGGCCGTCCATGGGAGCGAGGCGATTGATGCGCTCGGCCAGCGAGATGTAGCCTTCGTACGGCACGATCTGATAGGCCGTGTGCGTGAAGTTGTCGAGCTGCGCGGCGACCGCGGCCTTGACCTTCGGGTGCAGGTGGCCCGTGTTCAGGACGGCGATGCCGCCTGCGAAGTCGATGTATTCCTTGCCTTCGGCATCCCACAGCGTGGCGTTTTCCGCGCGCACGGCGTAGAAATCGCACATGACGCCGACGCCGCGCGGCGTGGCCAGGGAACGGCGGGTATTCAGATCCTGATTCTTCATCTCGGTCTCGATGAGAGTGATGGGCGGTAAAGCGCTTATTTAATGCTACGATGGCCCCACTTGTGGGAACCACTTTAATAAATCAGGTAGAACCAATTGCGGTCCATCGTCGGTGACTTGCTGCTGCTGCGCCTGGCCGACGGCGCCAGCGAGCCCATGAACAAGCGGCTCTATCGCGGCATCCGCGAAGCCATCCTGGATGGGTCCATTGCAGCGGACTCGCGCTTGCCCGCCACGCGCGACCTGGCGGCCGAGCTGGGCATTGCCCGCAATACCGTCGTCCACGTCTACAGCCAGTTGCTGGCCGAGGGCTACACCCGCAGCCGGCAGGGCAACGGCACCTTCGTCAATGCTTCGGTGCCGGACTCGTATCTGGCCAGCGGACGCCGTGCGCGCCAGGCCCAGCAGGCGTCCTCGCGTCCGGCCCTGTCACCGCGCGGCGCGGCCATCGTGGACGGCGTGTCGGCCTCACCGTACCAATGGGGCGCGTTCATGCCGGGCGTGCCCGACCTGACCGAGTTCCCGCACAAGAAGTTCGGCCGCATCTTCAGCGCGCTGTGGCGCAATCCCGCGCCGGACCTGCTGACGTATTCGTATGGCGGCGGCCTGCCGGCGCTGCGTGAGGCGCTGGCGCAGCATCTGGCGCTGACGCGTTCGATCGATTGCGATCCCGAGCAGATCATCATCACCGAGGGGTCGCACCAGGCCATCGACCTGACCACCCGCATCCTGGGCGAGGCCGGCGAAACGGCATGGGTCGAAGACCCGGGCTACTGGGGCGCGCGCACCATTTTGCAGGCCAATGGCTTGCGCACCGTGCATTTGCCGGTGGACGAGGAAGGCATGCGCGTGCCGGACGCGGTCGGCACGCCGCCGCGATTCATCTTCGTCACGCCGTCGCATCAATACCCGCTGGGACCCGTGATGTCGCTGGCGCGTCGGCGGCAATTGCTGGCGGTGGCGCGGCAGTGCGGCAGCTGGATCATCGAAGACGACTACGACAGCGAGTTCCGCTTCTCCGGCCGGCCGATCGCGTCGCTGCTGGGCCTGGAGTCCGACGCGCCGGTGATCTACATGGGGACCTTCAGCAAGACGCTGTATCCGGGGTTGCGGGTGGGGTATCTTGTGCTGCCCAAGCCGCTGACGGCGGCATTCCAGGCGGCGCACGCGGAGCTGTACCGCGAGGGGCATCTGATGACCCACGCGGCGCTGGCCACGTTCATATCCGAAGGCCATTACGCGGCGCACATCCGCCGCATGCGCATGCTGTACGGCCGCCGCCGCGCCATGCTGGTCAACCTGATCGAGCGCCGGCTGGGTCCGGATTGGCTACACCGCGATGCCAGCATGGCCGGTTTGCATCTGGTGCTGACCCTGCCGCCGGACATGGACGACCTGCGCGTCGTCGAGGTGGCGCGCAGCAAGGGCGTGCTGACGCGCGCGCTGTCGCGCTACTACGTCAACGAGGAAGGGCGCCGGCCTGGGCTGCTGCTGGGTTACGCGTGCGTGCCGGAGCACGACATCGCGCGCACGTTTGAAGTGCTGCTGGAGAGTCTGGCAGAGGTGGCGCGGCCGCTTTTGAAGACTGCTGCGAAGGCGGGTGTCTGATCACCGGGTGCAAAGGTTGGGGTTCCACAGGCCGGTGTCAGACACCAGCCCAGTGCCGACACCAGCCCCAACAAACTTGCCGGCCGTCAGAC
>CBHWAL010000600.1:0-2444 GCA_966111495.1 uncultured Achromobacter sp.
GAGACGACCCGGTATTCTCCGGTGAGGCTGGCGTGATCGGCTTTCGGGTGCAGTGGTGAGGGCGCCCAAATGGAAGAGCGCCCCAGCTCAAGGTGAGTCTGAGGCGCTCCTGCCCGGCTTCGCACGCGATGGGTGTCAGACAGCCCGGCAACTCAAATCTACTGCTGGCAATTCGGCCCGGCAATAGGGGAAACCCTTGAAGTAAAAAGGGCTGGATCCCCCGTTGCGCTTTGCTTTCGAAGCGTGCGCGCGCGTCAAGATTCGGGGGCGAATTTGTCCGCCTCGGCATCCACGAATTGTCCGCCCGTCGCCCTCTGGCGACACTGGCCTCCACGTTCATTGCACGGGAGAGCAGGCATGTGGGGGTATCGAAAGCGCCAATTGGGCCAAGGCATGACCGAGTACATCGTCGTCGTGGCGCTGGTCGCCGTGGCGGCGATCGCGGTCTATCAGTATTTCGGACAAGTCGTGCGCTCGCAGACCGCGGCGATGGCTCGCGAGCTTGCCGGTGAAGACGGCAGCACGCAATCCAAAGCGGCGCAGCAGGCGGCGCAGAAGGCGGCCGCGCAAACCAAGGCGCGGTCGCTCAAGTCGTTTACCGGCAATGCCGAGATCGCGAATTGAGGTCGCATCCAATCATGTTCGCCGATCAACAGCGGGGCCAGGCCCTGGTCCTGGGTATCGTGATTGCGGCCGTTGGCGCGGTGTCGCTGGTGGTCCTGTACAACCTGGGCCAGACCATCGAGGCGCGAAGCCGCCTTACCCACGCCGCCGACGCGGCCGCCTATAGCGGGGCGCTTGTCCAGGCGCGTGCGCTCAATGCCGTTGCCTACGTGAACCGCAGCCAGATTGCGCATCAGGTTGCCATGGCGCATCTGGTGACGTTGGGGGCGTCCGCGCAGTACCTCGATGCAATGCAATCGCAGCGTCGGCGGGGCAATCCACCGGCTGGACTTATTGCGATGCTTTTCGGAGCCGATGCCGGGGCGGCCTATCAGTTGGCACAGGCGCCATCCAATGCTGAAGGCCGGCTGGCCCGCGCTTTCGCGCAACACGATCGGGTCGTGCATCAGGTGCTGGAAATGGCCGCGCGGGAGATCGTTGGCGATCTAACCACCTCACGCGATCGCACAATGCGCGAGGTGCTGGCCGCCAACTATCCGGCGCTTGAGCCGATCCACCCCGGCAAAGCGCCGGAAGCATCGCCACTTGCTTTGCGTCTGCTGACAGATGGGTGGCCTGGCTACACCGAGCGCCACGCCGCGACGCGAAAGGCCGGCCTGCGTCCTGCAACTGAAGACGCGGTAGCCCGCTATGGATTTTTGGATCGCCGCAACGCCACACGCCGCAATCCCTGGGCGGTCAGCTCAAGGTGTCCCTTGCTTCGGCACGAACTCAGGCGGCGCGGCTCGACCTGGCTTGGGCCGGACGGCCTGTGGGGCGCGTTGGATACGCAGTCGTACCATGCGCTGCGCTCGAACCGCTGGATCGGCTGCTACTTCCGAGAGTACGCGATGGGGTGGGGAACCGTACAGGGCGAAAAAAGCCGTGCTCCCGACGACGTGGAATTTATCGAAGATCCGCCTGCGGACTTCTCACAGGAAGACTTCTGGCGGTGGGTGGAACACGCCACCTCGTGGAACATCTTTGACGGGGCCACCAATCCCATGGCGAACTCATACGCCATGGCGTCGGTGCGGCGATGGCCGGGACGCGGGTTGCCGGCGTATCGAGAGGTCGCGCCCAAGCGTCTCGCTGAGCCTTTGCGGTTTGCCATGGTGGTCAGTCTGGATTCTGCAGCCGTGAAAACCACGGACGCCGATAGCGCGGTCGCCGCGCCAACTGGCCAGTTTCGTTATGCCGCGCTGGGTCGGACCGGCGCCGTCACGGTCAGCACGGCGGCAGAGACGTACTTTTCTCGGCCGGAACGGCGTGCCGACGGCCGATTGGAACTGGCCACACTCTTTCGGCCCTATTGGCAAGCTCGCCTGTCCGCGGTCACGCCGCAGGAAGCCGTGCAGGCCGGGAGGCTTCCATGATGCGGCGCGGGGCAAACGAACGCGGGCAGGCAGTGGTCGAGGCGCTGCTGATGTTGCCGCTTATGGCCGTGCTGCTCTGGGCGGTCTCCGATATCGGTGCGATGCAGTTTTCAGCGCAACGTACGACGCAGGCCAGCCGGCAGGCCGTCATGGCGGCGGCGTTGGGGCAGCCGGTGGCAACGTTACGCGCGCCTTCCGGGATGGATCTGGCCGGTGCAGCTCAAAGCTGGCCCGGGCTTGCTGCGGCTGGCGCCGCTGCATTGCAGAACGAATGGTTCGGCGCGGCAATGCAGTTGCTGTCCGTGCAAACTCGTTCGCTGCCGCGTCCCGGGAACGCCATTTTTGGCTTGCCGGTCTCTCGTCACGTCAGCGTCGCAAGCGGAGCGGGCTTCGCGCATGGCGACG
>CBHWAL010000601.1:0-2434 GCA_966111495.1 uncultured Achromobacter sp.
CTGTGCCAGCACGCGGCCATCGGCCGTCAGGATGAAGTCGCCGGCAGGATGGTGAGCGGGGTTGTCTACCAGCAGCAGCCAGGCGCCACCCTGCGCCACCAGGGGCGCGGCGTGTTGCGCGGCGGCCGGATCCCAGTCGCACCAGATGTCCCCATTGATGATGAGGAACGGGTCGTCGCCCAGAAGGGGGAGCGCCTGCGCAATGCCGCCCGCGGTTTCCAGCGCGGTGGCTTCGGCCGAATAGCGGATGCGCACGCCGAGCGCCGCGCCATCGCCCAGCGCGCGTTCGATTTCGTGGCCGAGCCAGGCGTGGTTGATGACGATGTCGCGGATTCCGGCCGCGGCCAGGCGTTCCAGGTGCCAGACGATCAGCGGCTTGCCGCCCACCGGCAGCAGGGGCTTGGGCAGGCGATCGGTGAGTGGGCGCATGCGTTCGCCGCGGCCCGCGGCGAGGATCATGGCGCGCATCAGAACGTGTATCCGACGCTGACCTGGCGGTCGTCCAGGCGATCCAGCAGGCGCAGGAGCGGCGTGAAGACGCCGTAGCGCTGCGCCACCTGGCGCACGTAACCGTTCACGCGCGGCATGTGCGCCAGATAGTGCGCCTTGCCGTCGCGATGGTTCAGGCGCGCGAAGACGCCCAGGATCCGCAGGTTGCGCTGCAGGCCCATCCATTCATAGGCGCGGTGGAAGTCGGCGAAATCGGCATCGACGGGCAGGCCGGCGGCGCGCGCCATTTCCCAGTAGCGGATCGCCCAATCGAGCTGCTGCGGTTCTTCCCAGGTGGTCCGGGCGTCGGTTACCAGCGATGCCAGGTCGTAGGTGATGGGACCCGCCAGCGCATCCTGGAAGTCGATGACCCCCGGGTTGGGCCCGTACTGCGGCTGGTCGCAGACCATCAGGTTGGGCGAATGGAAATCTCGGTGCACCAGCACCTGGGGCTGTCCGCCGTTGCTGGCCGACAGCAGGGCGAAGATCTTTTCGAGGGCGTTGGCGGTCTTGTCGTCCAGCGTGACGCCGTGATGCTTTTGCACGTACCACTCGGGAAACAGCTTGAGCTCGTCGGCCAGGCGCGCGCTGTCGTAGTGGCCAAGGCCGGCGGTCGAGGCTTTTTGCAGCTTGACCAGGGCGGCCAGCGCTTCGCGGTAGAGCGTCTGCAGTTGGGCGTCGTCCAGTCCGTCCTGGATGCGCTGGTAATAGGTCTGTTCGCCCAGGTCGGAAAGCAGCAGCAGGCCCTGGTCCAGGTCCTGCGCCAGCACCGCCGGCACGTTCAGCCCGGCGTCCGCCAGCAGTTTGTCCACGTGCAGGAAGGGGCGGCAGTCCTCGTGTTGGGGCGGGGCGTCCATGACAATCAGGGTGCGCGATCCGGCGTCCAGCCTGAAGTACCGGCGAAAGCTTGCGTCAGCCGACGCGGGGCGCAGCGTCTCCACGGCCAGGTTCAGGGCAGGGGGCAGGCCTTGCAGCCAGGTGCGCACCTGCGCCAAGCGGGGGTCGTGATCGTTTTTCAAGGAAGATCCGTGTCAGAAGGGCAAAATTGCGGAAATTTCGATTTGGCGAACATAAGGCTGGGCGTTGTTCGCGGCTTCTCTATAATACCGGCTCATTTTCCGTCAGCATTGGCCCCCCGTGGGCGCCTTTGTCCGGCTCTCCCATGGTCAAAAAGGGCTGTTTTCACTCGTGCGCAAGGTTCCGTGGTTGATCCTATCTGTTGTCAGCGTCGCCGCCGGAGCCGCCCAGGCTCAAGGTAGCCCGGACGCCGCTGCTTCCGCGCCGTCGGTCACGTCAACCCCGCAATTGCGTACGTCTCCCGGCCTGCGCATGCACCGGTTGCCCGACGAGAGCATTCCCGCGTTCATGGAAGCGGACGCCATTTCAGGCGATCCCGACTACGAGCTCACGCTGTCCGGCAACGCTCAGGTGCGCCGCATCGATGGCGTGATCAAGGGCGACGAGATCAATTACCGCAAGGACACCGGCAAGGTCGACGTGCGCGGCAACGCCCGCATGATGCGCGACGGCACGCTGGTGACAGGGCCGTCCGCCACCTTCAATGTGGACCGGTACTCCGGCGAGGTCGAAAAGCCCAACTTCTGGCTGGGCGCCACCGGCGGCTTTGCCGTTGCCGACCACGCGGATATTTTCAGCAAGTCGCAGATGCGGCTGCACACGGTGACGTACAGCGGCTGCCCGTGCGAGAACCCGTCCTGGTACATCAAGGCCAATTCGGTCGATATCGACTTCGACGAAAACGAAGGCGTGGCCCGCGGCGGCGTCTTGTATTTCAAGGACGTGCCGATCCTGGCCTCGCCCTACATGACCTTCCCGGTCAAGCGCGAGCGCAAGTCGGGCTTCCTGATCCCGACCTACGGCACGACCAGCCAGGGCGGCTTCGACATTTCGATCCCGTATTACTTCAACCTGGCGCCCAATTACG
>CBHWAL010000602.1:0-2430 GCA_966111495.1 uncultured Achromobacter sp.
ACAGGTGATTCACCAGGTGCGCGATGACCTCGGTGTCGGTCTGGCTCTCGAAGACGTAGCCGACGGCTTGCAGCTCGGCGCGCAGCTCGTCGTGGTTTTCGATGATGCCGTTGTGGACGAGCGCGATGCGGGGCTCATCGTTGCCCAGGTGCGAGAAGTGCGGGTGGGCGTTATGCGTGGCGGGCACGCCGTGCGTGGCCCAGCGGGTGTGGGCGATGCCGGTGAAGCCTTGGACCTTGTCCTGCGCAACCTGATCGGCCAGCTCGGCCACGCGCTGCGTGCTGCGCGTGCGGCGCAGATGACCGTCGGCGTAGACGGCGACGCCGCAGGAGTCATAGCCGCGGTATTCCAGGCGCTTCAGGCCTTCAACGAGGATCGGGGTGATGTCGCGCTGGGCGACGGCGCCAACAATGCCGCACATAGGAGTGACTCCGGGTAAGTTCAGTACGGACGCATTGTGCGCGCCCCTTCAAGAAATTTGATTTCTTTATGTTGGCCTTTCTGGCATTTAATTCCCTTACATAAGTGTGATTAAATTATCTTTCGTCTAAGCGACAGTTTTGAATTAATCATGCAAAACACACCAAATCCGCTGTCTGAACTCGATGATCTGGACCGGCGCATTCTTGAACAGTTACAAGAAGACAGTTCGCTGACCAACCAGGATCTGGCCGCGCGGGTGCACGCGTCGCCCCCGACCTGCCTGCGGCGGGTGCGGCGATTGGTGGAAGAAGGGGTGATTGATCGCCAGGTGGCGATTCTGTCGGCCGAGAAGCTGGGCAGCACGCTGACGGCGATCGTGGAGATCACGCTGGATGTGCAGGCCGCCGAAAGCCTGGACGCGTTCGAGCAAAGCATGCTGACGGAACCCGCGGTGTTGCAGTGCTACCGGGTGTCGCCCGGGCCGGATTTTGTGGTGATCGCGCAGGTGAAGGACATGCCGGCGTACCACGCGCTGGTGCACCGGGCGTTCACGGCGCAGGCCAACGTGCGCAACGTGCGCACGTTTTTTTCGGTGCATCGGGCCAAGTTCGAGACGCGGATCGACGTGCGGGGTTGAGGCGCGGCCTTAAAACAGCCGCAGAGGCGGTTTACCTGCGCCCCACCAACCGCTCAAACTGCGCCAGATACCGATTACCCATCTTCTGCACGTCATGCTCATTGCGCACGTACTCATAAGCACGTTCGGTGACCTCATGCCGGAACGCCGCATCATCCAGGCAACGCGCCATGCCGGCCGCCATCGCCTGATGGTCGCCCACGGCGCATAGCACGCCGCGGCCATCGGCCAGGCTTTCCTTCAGGCCGCCAGCATCAGTAGAGACGACCGGCACGCGTTGCAGGAAGGCATCCAGCACGCTACTGCCCAGCGCTTCTTCCTCGGAGCTCATGACGAAGACATCGAGGATGCTGTAGAAGTCTTCCACGCCCTTGCGAAAGCCGGCAAAGCGGTAGACGTCTTCGATGCCCAGCTTGCGGGCCTCGTCCTTGGCCTGTTGTTCGCGGTCGCCGCCGGCGCCGAAATGCAGGAAGACGAAGTCGCGGCGCGTCTTGGCCAATTCGCCGATGGCGCGCACGAGCGTGACCGGGTCCTTGTCGCGGATCAGGGCCGCGGAAGTCGCCATGATCTTCTTGCCCCCAAGATCAAATTCGCGCACCAGGTTGGCGACGTTCTCGGCGTTGATCTGATGGGGTTCGACCGCGCTGCGGATGATGACGGGTTCGATGCCCAGGCGGCGCGGCTCGCCCGCGGCCATCTCGCTGATGGCCACAAACAGATCCGTGTGGCGCCACTTGTAGCCGGTCTTCCATTCGTCGCCCGGCTTGACCACGAACGACGTGCGGCGCGAGAACACCACCGGCCGGCGATGCAGCCATTTGGTCAGCACGGCCCACGTGATGGTGTTGGCGGTCTGCGCGTGGATGATGTCGTAGCGGCCGGCGCCAGCCAGAAACTTAAGCTGTCCGGGCACGTTGCGCACGGTGTGGGCGACAAATCCTTCCTGGCGGGCGCGCTCGGCAAGCGGCGCGCCTTCGCGGCACATCACTTCGACGTCATGACCCGCCTTGCGAAAGGCGCGCATGCAGTACAGCGTCTGGCGCTCGCCGCCGCGCCAGCCTTTTTCGAAGTTCAGTTGCAGGATCTTCATGCGCGGCCGATGCCCGAGTATTCGAAGCCCAGGCCGCGCACGTCGGCCGGCGTGTACAGATTGCGGCCATCGATGATGAGCGGCGTCTTGAGCAGCGCCTTGACGCGATCGAAGTCGGGCGCGCGGAAGACCTTCCATTCGGTGGCGATGAGCAGCGCGTCCGCGCCGTCCAGCGCATCGTACATGTCGGTGGCGAAGCTGACGCCTTGATGGCCGGCCAGCACGCGGCCGGCTTCGTGCATGGCCACAAAGCTGGGCTTCGTCGCGGCCAACCCCTTCG
>CBHWAL010000603.1:0-2427 GCA_966111495.1 uncultured Achromobacter sp.
TCTCCTTCAATGTCGCGCAAGGCCGCTGCGAGACCTGCGAGGGCGAAGGCTTCGTCCACGTCGAACTGCTGTTCATGCCCAGCGTGTACGCGCCATGCCCCACGTGCCACGGCAGCCGCTACAACGCCAAGACGCTCGAAGTCGAATGGAATGGCCGCAACATCGCCCAGGTGCTGGACATGACCGTCGACGAGGCGCGCGATTTCTTCAAGGACGAGGCGGTGGTGGCGCGCCCGTTGACGCTGCTGGCCGAGATCGGCCTGGGCTATCTGCGCCTGGGCCAGCCCGCCACGGAACTGTCCGGCGGCGAAGCTCAGCGCATCAAGCTGGCCACCGAACTGCAGCGCAGCCAGCGCGGCAACACGCTGTACGTGCTGGACGAACCCACCACCGGCCTGCACGCGGCGGATGTGGACAAGCTGATGATGCAGCTGCACGGTCTGGTCGATGCCGGCAATACCGTGGTCGTGGTCGAACACGACCTGCGCGTGGTCGCGGGCAGTGACTGGATGCTGGACGTCGGCCCGGGCGCCGGCGAAGCGGGCGGCGCCATCGTCGCGGCCGGCACGCCGCAAGCCGTCAGCCGCGGCAACGCGGGCGTCACCGCCTCGTTCCTGCGGCGCTTCTTTGATTGAAGAAACATGGAAGTTGAGGTTGCCGCGAATCGCGTTCCCTGAACGACGGCAGCCTTAGTGCTTCATTTCCTGGGCAAGCGTGGCCTGCATGCGCTCCATGCTCTCTTGACCGACTTCGATCAGACCCCCGCTTGGTTGGTCGATATCCAGAATGAAGGTCAGCACCAGGGCGATCAGTGCGGCGAACATGCCAGTGGAGATCGGCCGGCGCCGCCCATACAGGCCGGTGCCGTACGCGATGTAGCCCATCGATCCGCCAGCCACGATGAAGAGCAGGTAATACACCGGCTCGGGCACGTGGTTCTCGAGCGCGACGCGGCGCTTTTCGTTGACCTGCGCCATCTCGTTGATGGCCTGGATGAACATGATGGTGGAGATGGACGGCGGATTCTCCGCCCGGGCCGCGACCGCCGTCCGTATCTGGCGTTCGATGCGGCGCGCGGTGGCGTTGGCGGTGTTAAAGCGAGGCGAATCCCGGTCCGCCAGGTGATAGTCCAGCGACGCCGAGGTGTATTCATGCAGCATTTTCGCCACCGTGGGCCGGTACTGCGCGGGAATGAGCTGCGACCGCCAATAGGCGTTGCCGATGGCGTTGGCTTCTTCCAGCACCAGGTTCTTGCGCGTTTCAAAGCGCGTGACCGACATGGCGAACGTAAACCCCAGCAGCAGGGCCAGCAGGCCGAGCAGGGCGGTCTGCAGCGCGGTGATGTGCGTCTTGGCAGCCTCGTCGGCTGGCTTGCGCAGCCGGCGGCCAAGGCGGTAGCCGACCTCAATGACGCCCAGGAAAATGATGAGCACGACGAAAAAGAGGATGACCTCGTCGACTTCCCTGAGCATGCCGTTTCCCCGCGCATTGGATTTGCGGATCAGCGTATGCCGATTGCGCGGCGGCGGCAAGCAGAGCCGGCCCCCATGCTGGTCCTGTCAGCGAAACGCCAACATCTTGGAGTAAGGTGTCGCATCCCAACCCCAAGACCCGCACGGAGCAGAACTTGAAATACCGCAAACTCGGCCGTACCGACCTGGATGTCAGCCTGATCGGGCTGGGCACCATGACCTGGGGCGAGCAGAACACCGAAGCCGACGCGCATCAGCAACTGGACTACGCGCTGGAGCGCGGCGTCAACCTGGTCGACGTGGCCGAGATGTATCCCGTGCCGCCCAAGCCCGAAACCCAAGGGCTGACCGAAACCTACATCGGCACGTGGCTGGCCAAGACCGGCCGCCGCCAGGACATCGTGCTGGCCAGCAAGGTGGCCGGTCCCGTGCGCGATCCCAAGCGTCCCGGCCACATTCGCGACGGCAAGACCTTCCTGGACCGCAAGAACCTGACCGAGGCGCTGGACGCCAGCTTGAAGCGCCTGCAGACGGATTATCTGGACCTGTATCAGCTGCATTGGCCCGACCGCACCACCGCGACGTTCGGTCAGCTGAACTACCCGTGGGTCGAAGACGAGCACACCGTGCCGATCGAAGAGACGCTGTCGGTGCTGCAGGACTTCGTGCGTGCCGGCAAGGTGCGCCACGTGGGGGTGTCCAACGAAACCCCGTGGGGCGTCAGCCAGTTCCTGCGCCACGCCCAGAATGCCGACCTGCCGCGCATCGCGTCGATCCAGAACGCCTACAGCCTCTTGAACCGCGTGTACGAGATCGGCCTGTCGGAATTCACGCACCACGAAGGCGTGGGCTTGCTCGCGTATTCGCCGCTGGCGATGGGCATGCTGTGCGGCAAGTACCTGGACGGCGCCAAGCCCGCAGGCGCCCGCCTGACGGTGTACACGCGCTTCACCCG
>CBHWAL010000604.1:0-2423 GCA_966111495.1 uncultured Achromobacter sp.
AGCCTGGTGGCGCCTGCCCGGGAAATGTCCATGATGCTTGGCACCCTGGCCGGCATGTTCCTGCTGCGCGAAAAAGTGGGCGTGGGCCGTCTGGCCGGTTGCGTGTCCATTCTGGCGGGCGTGATCCTGCTGGGATCGAGCTGAATACTGGAATCGAGCTGAACCCCGCGCCGCGGCCATCAGAAGCCGCCGGCCACGCCCAACCACATCAGGCCGGGGATCATCGCCCCCCAGGCCAACACCAGCACCACGTCCGTGATCATGGCTTTCATCGTGAGCTGGTTGGCCGCCGGCTGCGCCTTTGCGTCCCCGATGCTGTGATCACGCGCCGCCGGAGCGCCGGCTACCGTTGCGCCAGCGGCGGGCACACCACGGCCCACTGCCACGCCAGCCACCCGGGCGCCGCCCGACACTTCCTCGGGCGTGGGCGCTGGCGGGAACGGCCAGCGGGCCGGCATGCGAGTGGCGCGCGCGGGCTGGCCGGACATGGTGCCGCTCCAGGGCATGGCCAAGCCGGTCAGGCGGGCGCAGAAGGCACGGGGGCGGCTGGCGCTGCGGCGCAGCGGATTCAGGGAAACGACGAGCTCATCCGGCAGGACGGAAAAATCAGCGGTGTTAATGGGAACTCCTTGAATAAACGTTCCAGCGCCGAGGCGATTCGCCCTGGCGTGCACCCGAGGCAACAGCGGCCTGCGGTCAATCGAACAAAGACAATTGGCCAGCCGCCATGGCGCGCAACTGGCGCGCACCGCGCCCGTACGCGCCGCTGACCGCAGGCAAACCACCAGGAAAAGGGACCCCTGAAGACGCTTTCGCATC
Source organism: uncultured Achromobacter sp. (assembly GCA_966111495.1). Taxonomy (GTDB): domain Bacteria; phylum Pseudomonadota; class Gammaproteobacteria; order Burkholderiales; family Burkholderiaceae_B; genus Achromobacter. The sequence continues at coordinate 820 of CBHWAL010000604.1, forward strand.
AACCGGGGATTGAAAATCGGTAGCGGCGTTGCCGGGACTGCCCACATTGCCTGCGGCCGCCCCACCACCCGCCGCCGCACCACCGGGCGCCGCGCCATCGAACAGGGATGCCGACGCGCCTGGGCCAGCAGGCGGCACAAACCGGCTGCAATCGAGCGACAGGCGCGTACGGTTAAGCCCCAGCTTGCGCGTGGCAACCGCAAATCGCTGGCGGAGCAGATCGGCCCAGATGCCCGTGCCACGCATGCGCGAACCGAAGTTGGGATCGTTGCGGCGGCCATTGCGCAGGTCTTCGATGCGGTGCAGGACGCGTTGCGCGCGGTCCGGGTAGTGGGCGTTGAGCCAGTCCTCGAACAGGGTCTTGACCTCCCAGGGCAGGCGCAGGACCGTGTAACTGGCGTAATGGGCGCCAGCCGCCTTGGCCTCTTGGAGGATGTGCTCCATGGACTCTTCGTTGATGAACGGGATGACCGGCGCCACCAGCACGCCCACCGGTACGCCGGCGTCGGTCAGGCTGCGCACCGCCTCCAGGCGGCGCCACGGCGCAGCGGCGCGGGGTTCCAGCGTGCGGGCCATGCCGGCGTCCAGCGTGGTGATGCTGATGTAGACCACCACGAGGTTCTGCTGCGCCAGGGCTGCCAGCAAGTCCAGGTCGCGGGCGACCAGCGCGTTCTTGGTGACGATGGTGACCGGATGGCGGGTTTCAAGCGCGAGCTCGAGCATGCCGCGCGTCAGGCGCCAGTCGCGCTCGATGGGCTGGTAGGCGTCGGTGGCCGAGCCGATATTGATGGGCGACGGCTTGTAGCCGGGACGGGCAAGTTCCGCGCGCAGGGCTTCTACGGCATTGGCCTTGGCGACCAGGCGCGTTTCGAAATCCAGTCCAGGCGAATAGCCCAGGTAGGAATGCGTGGGCCGGGCATAGCAGTACACGCAACCGTGCTCGCACCCGCGATACGGATTGGCGGCAACGTCGAAAGGGATATCCGGCGAATCGTTGCGCGACAGGATCTTGCGCGCCTCTTCCGCAGTGACCGTGGTCTTGGGTGCGGGCGGCGCGGAGCGCGTGTCGGGCAGGATGGGAATGACAGTGGCGCGGCCAGCGGCGCCTGCGGTCTGCGCGACTGCGGCGGCTGATGCGTCAAAGGTTGAACAGTCAAAGGCTGAACCGTCAGAAGCGGAATCGGGGACGGACTCAACAAAATCGGCAGGCAGACCGGAAGCGGACCAGCCGTCGTCGACCTGCACGCGGTCATCGCGCTGAAAGCGATGCCGAACATTAGTAACCGCACCCCGACCGCGCAAGGCGGCGGGGGCGGCAGCCGGGGACCCAGAACCGGCGGGAAAAGAATGATCGGTGCGTGCCATAAAAACTACTGTACAAAAACACAGTGGTTTTGACAAGCACCAAAAGCCTTTTCGTAAGACAGCCCAACTTTACCGCAAGAAGAAGACATCGTCTGAACAATTCGATTTCATCTTGCGATATGGCCCGGAAACCCGCGCCAGCATTGGGTTTGGATGAAAAACAACACGAAAAAACGGGCCAGGCTGAACTGACCCCCGAAAGTTGGACGTAGATCCAACCTTCGGGGGTTTTTACATGG
>CBHWAL010000605.1:0-2406 GCA_966111495.1 uncultured Achromobacter sp.
CTGGCCAAGCACCCGGACGTGCACATCTATACCGCGTCCATCGACAACGGCCTGAACGAGCACGGCTACATCATGCCGGGCCTGGGCGACGCCGGCGACCGCATTTTCGGCACGCAGCAAAAGGGCTAAGGACGCGATTCGGCCGGTTTTCAGGCCGTAACCGCCGGCCGGCCCAGGTGCTGGCCAAACCAATGCAACTGCGGCGCCAAGCCGGCGACCTCGCCCACGATCAGCAGGGCGGGGGATCGGACGGCATGTTCCCGGGCCAGGTCTGGCAGTTGCGCCAGCGGACCCGACACCACGCGCTGTTCGGGCCGGCTGCCGTTTTCGATTAGCGCAAACGGCGTCTCGGGCGAGCGGCCGTGGCGCAGCAGGCGCTGCGTCAGCAACTCAAGCTGGCCCACGCCCATGTAGAACGCCAACGTCTGCTTTTCGCGCGCCAGCGCGGGCCAATCCAGATTGTCTTCGTCTTCGCGGCAATGCGCGGTGATGAGGCGCACGGATTGGGCGTGCTCGCGGTGCGTCAGCGGAATGCCGGCATAGGCCGCACAGGCCAGCGCAGCCGTGATGCCCGGCACCACTTCGTAGCGCACGCCGTGCGCGCGCAGAAATTCCAGTTCCTCGCCGCCGCGGCCAAAAATGAACGCGTCGCCACCCTTTAGCCGCACCACGCGGCGGCCGGCGTGCGCGTGTTCGACCAGCAGCGCATGGATGCGCGCCTGCGTCGCGTGATGGTTTTCGCCAGGCAACTTGCCCACCGGCACGCGTTCGGCGTCGCGCCGGGCAAGGGACATGACCTCGTCGCTGACCAGGCGGTCGTAGAGGATGACGTCGGCCTCGTTCAGGGCGCGCAGGGCCTTGAGCGTCAAGAGGCCAGGGTCGCCGGGGCCGGCGCCCACCAGCACCACGCTGCCCTCGGCGGGCGCAAGCGGCGAGGCCAGCGCGTCGGCCAGTGCGGCCTCGGCCTGCGCCGGCTGCTGCTGGCGCAGGAAGCCCGCGACGGGGCCGTCCAGCAACCAGTCGTAGAAGCGGCGGCGCGCACCCAGATCGGGGTGGCTGGCGCGGATGCGCTTGCGGTAAGTGGCGGCCAGGCCGGCAAGCTGGCCCAGCGTGTGATCAAACAGCGATTCGATGCGTTCGCGGATGCGGCGGGCCAGCACGGGCGCCACGCCCGACGACGAAATGGCGACGATGACCGGCGACCGGTCGACGATGGACGGCACCTGGAAGGACGACAGTTCCGGGTCATCCACCACGTTGGTGAAGACACGGCGCGCCTCGGCGGCTTCGGAGACCGCGGCGTTGACCGCGCGATCGTCGGTGGCGGCCACGACCAGCCACACGTCCTGCAGCCAGGCCGCGTCGAACGGCCCCGGCAGATGGCGGATACGGCCCTCGGCCGCAAGCGCTGCCAGGGCTGGCGTCAGTTCTGGCGCGCCGACAACCACGCTTGCACAGGCCTCCAGCAGGGCGAGGGTCTTGCGCTCGGCGACCGCGCCGCCGCCAACAACGAGTACCAGCCGGTCTGTCAGATCGGCAAAAATCGGAAAAAGCTTCATGAATGCCAGCCTCGGGCGTACCCGGCTCAATGTGGGTCGATGATAGGGACGGGCTTTCATCCCCACAACTTTTGATTTCTTTATTTCATATAGCCATAACTTATTTGGCTGGGCGTCAGGCGCTGCCCAGCCATTGGCTCATTTCGACGACCTCGCGGGCGACGTCGCCCAGCCGCTTCTGGCTCTGCATGGCGCGGTCGCGCAGCAGCCGATGGGCCTCGTCCTCGGAAACGGCGCGCGTCTTCATCAGGATACCCTTGGCCTTGTCCACCCACTGCCGGTCCGCCAGCCGGAGCTGTGCTTCGCGCAGTTCCTCGCGGCGGGTTTTCTCCATGGCGAAGCGCTCGATCGCCACGGTCAGCAGCGGTTCGATGCGGGCGGCGGGAACATCGCCGACCACATAGGCGGCGACCCCCGCGCGCAGGGCAGTGCGGATGGTCTCGCGGTTGCCGTTGTCTGTAAACATCACGACCGGGCGGTCGCTGTACGAACTGGCGACACAGATGTTCTCCAGCGTGTCGCGGCCGGGGGCGTCGCTGTCGATCAACACCACGTCGGCGGCGGACTGGGCGATGCTGGCGGCCAGGTCCGCGCCCGGCGCGACTTCGGCCACGACGTGCACGCCCGCCGCGGCAAGCGTTTGCCGCAGCGACGCCGCGCGTCCTTCGCCATCGTTGAGCAGCATGACCTTCAGCATGAAACACCCCCTGTCTTTTGGATGATGCAAGTTCCATGCCATCGTCGCCGCGCGCGGAGGCAGGCGCGGGGACCGGCGCGCAGGCACGGCGGCGGGGCGCGCGCCGCACAGCAATGGTGCGCTGCGGACTCGCACCGCGCACCATCATGG
>CBHWAL010000606.1:0-2382 GCA_966111495.1 uncultured Achromobacter sp.
ATGCGCCCGAGGGAATCTGAAGGGAGCCGAAGGCGGACGAAGATGACGAAGGGGGAGTCCGGAGCGAAGGCTCCGGACCGCAATCGTGGGCGATCGCCTCCCCGGTGACTGCGGCGCCGGGCGACCTACGAAGATCGGAAGAAAGCGACCTACGAAGCCGCAGTCTCCCCCTTAACCTCGCCCACAAACCGACAATCCAACTCCAGAGACAGCTCATCCATCCCCAGAATATCCACCTCAACCGCAGTCCCCCGCTCAAACTCCGGCATCCCCCCCACCCGAGTCACCAACGGCGCATTCGCAAACCGCACCAGATCATCCCGCAGCACATGCGCCACCGTCCGCGTCACGCCGTTCTGCTTCAGCCAACGTAGGCACCAGTAGCGTTCCATTGCGCTCTGGAACTCGGCCCAGGCGGCGTATTGCGCGTCGAAGGCGCCGATGATGGCGAAGAGGTCTGCGTCGCGCGGCTTGAACGGAGCGATCAGGCGGGCCGAGACGCCGTGTTCCACCGCGGCGATCAATTGCCACTGGTTGACCAGGTCGACATAGCGGCGCAGCGGCGACGTGCTCCACGCATATTGCGGGACGCCGATGGCCTCGTGCGGCAGCGCCTGCGTGCTCATGCGCACGCGGCCGGCCTGTTGCGAGCGGTAGATGCCCGGCACGCCGTGCTGGTTCAGCAGGCCGCCCCACAGGTTGTTGGCCAGGATCATGTACTCGGCCACCATGCGGTCCAGCGGCGCGTTGCGCTGGCGCGGGACCAGGCGCACGGGCGTGTCCGGATCGTCAGGGTTGCCGTCGAGGTAGAAGCTGTATTCCACCCGCGAATTGTTTTCCGGCTTGCCGCGCACGTTTTCGCGTTGCGCGGACAGGGCCTGGGCCAGCTTCCAGAGCGGGCGCAGCCAATGGCCGTAGGGCAGGTCGGCATCCGGGTCGGACAGGCTGGCCTCGGTGACCTGGCTGTCCAGCATGTTGTGGCGCAGGTTTTCGCGCACGACGATGCGTTCCAGGCGGGTTTCCGATTCGATGACTTCGCCGGTTTCAGGATTGGCGATGACGTACAGCGACAGCGCGGGCACTTCGCGGCCGGCGTCCAGCGAGAACGCCTGGATGACGCTGTCCGGCTGCATCGGGATCTTGTCGCCGGGCATGTAGACGGTGGACAAGCGGGCACGGGCCAGCTTGTCGAGCTCGCTGTCGCGGGTGACTGACAGGCCGGGGGCGGCGACGTGGACGCCGACGCGCACGCGGCCATCGGGCAGCATGGAGACGGAGAGCGCGTCGTCGATTTCCGTGGTGGTGACATCGTCCACGGAATAGATCTCGGCGTCGGCCAGCGGCAGTTCGCGGTCGATGGGCGGCAGTTCCACGTCGGGGAAAGCGAGTCCGCGCGGGAAGTTGACGGCCAGGAAGCGGCGCTTGTGCAGGGCGAGGGCGTGCGGCCAGGCGCCCAGTTCAAGCAGCAGGCGGTCAGGCGTCTTGCCCAGCTTGGCGCACGCGGCGTCAAGGGCCTTCCATTGCTGCGAGTTCTTGTCCGGGCGGATCAGGAGCGATTCGGCGGCCTGGGCGATGGGTTCGGGCAGGCGGCCCGCGGCCATTTCGTCGACCCATTCCTGCTGCTGTTCGGCCTGGCGCTGCTTCTTTTCCAGCGCGGCCAACGCGGCGGCCAGGATGTCCGGCGGAGCAGGGCGGTAGCGGCCCTTGCCGCGGCGGTGGAAGTACGCCGGCGCGCCATGCAGACGCATCAGCAGCGCGGCTTGCTCGACGGGCGTGGGAGCGTGGCCGAAATAGTCGGCGGCCAGGGCGGGGGAGTCGAACTCCTCTTGCGGCGCGCATTCCCACAGGAACTGCAGGTCCAGCGTCTCGGCCATGGCGGCCGCCTGGTTCATCAGGGCCGCCGGATCCGGCGAGGCGAAGTTGAACAGGGTATTGGCGCGCTTGATTTTGCTGCGCTTGCCCGACTCCGACTCCACCTGCAGGCTGGCGTCGGTCTCGGACAGGATATTGCCGGCCTTGAAGCTGCCGTCATCTTCGTAAAACACATACATGGTGGGGATCGTCCTGGGCGGCGGCCTCGCGCCGCCTTGCGCAGCTTGGTGGGTGTTGAAAGTCGATATTGATTATCAGGCGCGTACCGGCTTGCCGCCTAGGGCGAATTCAAGCACTTCCGGCATCCATTGCGCGAAATCGGATAGGCCGTGGTCGCTGCCTTGCACGATACGCTGGCGGCAGCCGGCGTAACGGTCGCGCATCTCGCGCCAGTCCAGCACTTCGTCGCCGGTCGCCGCCACCAGGAAATACCGGTCGGGCTGCGTGATGCGCGGTGCATGGATGGCGGCCAGTTCGTCCACATATTCGGGCAAAAAAACGAACGGCGCG
>CBHWAL010000607.1:0-2357 GCA_966111495.1 uncultured Achromobacter sp.
TTCAGTACGACGGCGAGTTCGCCTCGCGCGGCTCCAGCCATTCGGGGTCCTTGAAGCTGGCGGTGCCGTTCTAGTCAAGCTGACCGCAAACTGTCGTCGAGCAGGTTCCCGTCGCCCCCGCTTCGGGCTACAGTGCTCGTTCCTTGGAATCCCCGAAAGGATTGAGCATGGCCGACGACAGTACGCTTCTCAACGACAACGCGGTGTACAGGACTTTGCTGGAATCGACCAAGGCGATTCCCTGGAAGATCGATTGGGCCACGATGAAGTTCGCCTACATCGGCCCCCAGATCGAAGCGCTGCTAGGCTGGCGCGCCGATAGCTGGGTCACCGTCGAGGACTGGGCCATGCGCATGCACCCCGAGGATCGCGAGTACGTCGTGAACTTCTGCGTCTCGCAATCCCAGGCCGGCGTCGACCACGAGGCGGACTACCGCGCGCTGACCAAGGACAACGGCTACGTGTGGATCCGCGACGTGGTTCACGTCGTACGCACGGAAAGCGGCGAGCCCGAGGCCCTGATCGGCTTCATGTTCGACATCACCGAACGCAAGAAGACCGAAGAAAAGCTGCTCAGCCTGCAGAAGGAACTTGAGGTGCTGTCCTTCAAGGATGGCCTGACCAACATCGCCAACCGCCGCCGCTTCGACAGCAGTTTCGAGCTGGAATGGGAGCGCGCGCGCAGCGAACGCCAGCCCTTGTCGGTGCTGCTTTTCGACGTCGACTTCTTCAAGCAATACAACGATCTGTACGGCCACACCCAAGGCGACAAGTGCCTGATCGAGATCGCCGAGACGCTGAGCCTGGCGCTCGACGGTCCGCGCGATGTTGTCGCCCGCTACGGCGGTGAAGAGTTCGTCGTGCTGCTGCCCGAAGCCGATGCCGAGGTGGCGCGGAAGGTGGCTGAACGCTGCCAGCGCCAGCTCCAGAAGAAAGCCATCGTGCATGCGCTGTCGCCGCACGGCAGGCGCGTCACGGTCAGCGCCGGTGCGGGCACGGTGATTCCGGAAGGAAATATCACGCGCCCGGACTTCATCAAGGCCGTGGACGAGCAGTTGTATCTGGCCAAGGCCAATGGACGCAACCGCATAGAACACGTGCAGTTGGGGCCGTAGCGCTCCCCGGCGAACGCGGCGGGGCAGGTCGCCCGCCGCCAAAATCCCGCATATCGGAACCGAAGACGTCGCAATGCCGCCGATCCGGCGTTTTCGCCCGTAGTTCCCCGTATTGCACCGCAACATGATGTGCTGTAGTGCCCAGGTGGAGGGCGCATTCCGCGCCCCCGTCGCGTGCCCATCATGTCCAAACTCAGAAATCTCTCTCTCCGGAGCAGCCTGACCGCACTGGTGCTGTTCTTCATCATGATGCTGGTGGCCGTTGGCGCCATCGCCATGCAGCAGCTCTGGAGCATCAGCCAGAAGCAGCGCGCCATGTACACGGAAACCGTCATGCCGCTGCGCGTCGTCGTCGACGCCGCCCGCCAAGGCGCCACGCACTTCCGGCGCATGTATGTCTATATCTGGAACACCGATCCGCAAGGCCGTCAGAACGAGCTGCGCCTGAACGAGGAATCCGAAAAATCTGTGTTGCAGGCGCGTGACCGTCTGCAGCAGGAGCAGGATCCCGCCCTGCGCGCGCTCGGCGCCAAGCTGGCCGACACCTGGACCCGCTACAAGGCGGCCGTCAATGACGTGAAGGGCCTGGCCGACCGCAACGATCCGACCGCAATGACCGTGCTGCACAAGGACACGGCCGAGCTGCACGTTGCAGCGCGCAACATCCTCATGGAAGCCGCCAAGCGCCAGGAAGAACTGGCTCGCCTGGACACCGAAGACGCCGCCGCGGCGGTCGAACGCACGTTCTGGACGCTGACCGCGCTGATCGTGCTGTGCGCGCTGATCGGCAGCATCCTGGGTCTTGGCTTGGTGCGCTCCGTCATGCGCCGCCTGGGCGGCGAACCCGCCTACGCCGCGCAGATCGCCCAGGAAGTTGCAAAGGGCAATCTGGCCGTGCGCGTGCAACGCCGTGAAGGCGATCAGACCAGCGTGCTGGCCAACATGGACGCCATGCGCGCCAACCTCGCGCAACTGGTGAGCCAGGTGCGCCAGTCCAGCGAATCCATCGCCACGGGCGCCACGCAGATCTCGTCCGGCAACGCCGACCTCAGCCAGCGCACCGAAGAACAGGCCGCCAACGTCGAAGAGACCGCGGCCTCGATGGAAGAGATGAATTCGGCGGTAAAGCAGAACCTGGAATCCGTGCAGATGGCCGGCAGCCTGGCCGGCTCGGCCAGCGACGCGGCCGCGCGCGGCGGCGAAGTGGTCGGCAACGTGGTCAGCACCATGGACGCCATCTCG
>CBHWAL010000608.1:0-2351 GCA_966111495.1 uncultured Achromobacter sp.
CCATCGGCAGGCTGCTGGCGAGGCCGCCGGGGCCGGTCAGGCCGGCCCACGCCTTGCGCAGAAATTCCATGCTTGCCCGCGGCGGATTGCCCGACAGATCAGGGCTCTGGCCCATGCCGGGCAGGACGAACGGGTTGTTGTATTGGTCGCTCATTCCAGGTCTCTCCATAGTCGGGTGCTTGCTGCCGGCGGCCGGGGTCACCCGGGCAGCAGTTGATTGTTCTCCACGCGCACGTGGTCGCCGGAGGCGAACGCGAACGGCTGCGCGCTGCGGAACTGGCGCGTGCTGCCGTCATTCATGCGCACGGTGAGCTCATAGTGCGTCACTGTTTGTTGCTGTCTGATATTACGCTCAACTTCACGGCCTGCCAAAGCGCCGCCGACCGCGCCCAGCACTGTCAGCGCCGTCTTGCCGTTGCCTCCGCCAAACTGATTACCCACCACGCCGCCAGCCACGCCGCCGGCGATGGTGCCGACCAGATGGTTGCTGTCGTCCTTGGTGGGCACCTGCACCTGGCGGATGGTCTGGACCACGCCGCAGGTCGCGCAGGCGGGCTGCGCGGGCGCCGCCGCCGGACGGGGCGGCTGGGCGGGCTGCGATTGCTGCGCCTGATGCATCTGGCCTGCGGGCCGGCCCGCGCCCGGCGGCGCGGTGTTTGCGGCCGAGTTCGTGGCGGTAGCGGGGTCAGCAGCCGGCGCCGGCGCCAGGTTGGCGTCCTCGGGTCCGGCCTCGGCGACGGTGGCCTCCGCGTGCGGATTGGCCGACGGCGACGGCAACCAGCCCAGCACGGCGGCCACGCCCACCGAGCACATGACGATGACGGCGATTGCCGCGGCGGCAAGCAGCGGATGCAAGCCGCGGCGCGGCGACGCGGAAGAGGCGGAAGTATTCATGACGATGCTCCATCGTAACTAACCGGCAGTGGTATAGCACCCGCGCGCGGTTTCGGCATGTTGCGATGGTGACCCTTCATTGCAGGGCGGATGGAGGGTGGACAGGGTGGGGCATTCGTGGACAATAGGCCCATGGATTCGATCACGCTGACCCAGCTGGAACAGGCAATCAACTACTGGCGCAACACGTCGCCCTCGGTGGGAGAAGAGTCGCGCCTGTGCCCCGAGGCAGCCGCGCTGGCCACCCCTTACGCGCTGATGATCATCAGCCATCAGCGTGAAATCGCCGCCACGGAACTCGGCGAAAAAGCGCGCGCCGCGCTGGCTGCGTGGGCGGCGGCAAAGGTCTGAGCAGGCTGGCGGCCAGGCCCGCAATCAACCCCGCAGTTATCCTTTCAGCAGCGCCTGGATGTCATGCGTCAGGGCATCCACCCCGACGTTGTTGTTGACCAGCACGCGCGATTCGCCCATGCCGTCCAGCAGGTAGAACGCGGCCGTGTGGTCCATCGTGTAATTGCCATCCTTGGTGGGCGCCTTGGCGTAATACGCCTTGAACGACGCCGCCGCCTTCTTGACCTGGTCAGGCGTGCCGGTCAGCCCCAGGAACCGCGAATCGAATGCCGTGACGTACTGCTTGAGCACCTCGGGCGTATCGCGCTCGGGGTCCACCGAAATCAGCAGCACCTGCACGCGATCGGCGTCCGGACCCAGCTTCTTCATGACTTCGGTCAGTTCGGCCAGCGACGTCGGGCACACGTCTGGACACTGCGTGAAACCGAAGAACACGACCACGACCTTGCCGGAAAAGTCCGACAGCTGGCGCATCTTGCCGTTGTGATCGGGCAGCTCCATGGCGCGGCCCAGTTGCGTGCCGCTGATGTCGCTGCCCTTGAAAACGGGTTTGCTCTCGCCGCAGGCAGCCAGGGCGGCGGCGACAGCGGCGGCGGCGCCCAGTCGCAGGGCCAGCCGGCGGCTGGCGGAAAACACGGACATCAACAACCTCCAGGGGATCAGCGCAACAGGCCGACCCAGTGGTCCACCAGCAGCGCGCCAAACAGCAGCGCCAGGTAGAGAATTGAAAAACGGAACATGCTGCGGGCCAGCTCGTCGCTGTACGCGCGGTACAGGCGCCAGGCGTACGACACGAACATCCCGCCCAGCACCAGGGCCGACAGCAGGTAGAGTTCGCCGCTCATGCGGATGGCGTAGGGCAATAGCGTCGTCGCCATCAGCGCCAGGCTATACAACAGGATGTGCAGGCGGGTGAACTGGTTGCCGTGGGTCACCGGCAGCATGGGCAGGCCGGCCTTGGCGTAATCGTGATTGCGATACAGCGCCAGCGCCCAGAAGTGCGGCGGCGTCCAGATGAAGATGATGAGCACCAGCACCCAGGCCTCGGCCGGCACCGAGTCCGCGACGGCGGCCCAGCCCAGCGCGGGCGGCATCGCGCCCGACAG
>CBHWAL010000609.1:0-2325 GCA_966111495.1 uncultured Achromobacter sp.
GGAGCCGCTGGACGCGATCATTCGCCGCAGCGCTGCTGCCAGCAATACCTAGACCTATAAATCCTGGAGACGCAAGAATGCAGACGATCCTGAAGCTGCGCATCGCAGCCATGGCGGCGCTTGGCGCCATCACCCTGTCCCTCGGCACGGCAAAAGCCGCCGATGAGCCTCGCCGCCCGGAGTGCATCGCGCCGGCGCAGCCCGGCGGCGGATTCGACCTGACGTGCCGCCTGGCCACCGAAGGTCTGAAGCAGAGTGGGGCGCTCAAAAGCGCCATGCGCATCGTCTACATGCCCGGCGGCATCGGCGCGGTGGCGTACAACAACATCGTCGCCCAGCATCCGAACGAGCCGGGCACCATCGTCGCGTTCTCGGGTGGTTCGCTGCTGAACCTGGCGCAGGGCAAGTTCGGCAAGTACAACGTCAACGACGTGCGCTGGCTGGCCGCGATCGGCACCGACTACGGCGTGGCCGTGGTGCGCAACGACTCACCGTACACCGACCTGAAGAGCCTGATGGACGCCTTCAAGCAGGATCCGACCAAGATCGTGCTGGGCGCGGGCGGCACCGTGGGCAGCCAGGATTGGATGAAGGCAGCGCTGACCGCCAAGGCCGCCGGCGTGGATTTCAAGAAGATGCGCTTCGTCGCCTTCGAAGGCGGCGGCGAGGCCGTGACGGCGCTGCGCGGCGGCCACATCCAGGCCTACATGGGCGATGCGGCCGAAGCATTCACGATGCTTGAAGGCGGCGCCCCGATTCGCGTGCTGGCCGTTTTCAACGACCAGCGCCTGCCGGGCAAGCTGGGGTCGGTGCCCACCGCCAAGGAACAGGGCTACGACATCGTCTGGCCGATCATCCGCGGCTTCTACGTCGGTCCCAAGGTGTCCGACGCCGACTACCAGTTCTGGGTCGACGCGTTCAACAAGACGACGGCCGCACCCGAGTTCGAAAAGCTGCGCCAGCAGCAGGGCCTGTTCCCCTTCAACAAGACCGGCCCCGAACTGGACGCCTACGTCAAAAATCAGGTCAAGCAGTACGGCGAACTCGCCGACACCTTCGGCCTGATCAAAAAGTAAGCCGGCCGCGAGGCCTGTCCCCGATCGCGCCCGCAAGGGCAACCCTGCCGCCCGCGCGGGCGGCGGTGGGCCCCGCTGCGCCGCGCGATCCGATTTGAACGGAAACCTGGACCATGAATGATCGAATCCTGGGCATTGCTGCCCTGGCGCTGGCCGTCTTCATGACGGCCGCCGGCTGGAGCATCGAGGCGCCTTTCGCCTACGAACCCGTCGGGCCCCGCGCCTTCCCGCTGCTGCTGGCGCTGATCATCGGCCTGTGCGGGCTGTGGCTCGTCTACAAGGGCGGGCACGCAGTCGAGCGCAACCCGGCCGGCGCCAACGGGCGCATCGCGCTGATGGTGGTGTTCGTGACCGCCTATGCGTTTCTTTTCCAGTGGCTGGGCTTCATTGTCGCCACGTCGCTCATGACGATCTTCGTGGGCCGCCTGTTCGGTGGCAGCTGGGTGAAGTGCGCGATCGGTGGCGTCGTCATGAGCCTTTTCTTTTTCGTGCTGTTCGACAAGGTGCTGGACGTCGTCCTGCCCGGCGGACTGCTGGAGAACCTGTTATGAGCGGCATTCTCGATCATCTCTCGATTGGCTTTGGCGTCGCGTTTTCGCTGACGAACCTGCTGGTGGCGGCCATCGGTTCCTTCATCGGAACCATGGTGGGTGTGCTGCCAGGGCTGGGGCCGGTCAACGGCGTGGCGATGCTGATCCCGATCGCCTTCGCCATGAATCTTCCGCCCGAAACGGCGTTGATCCTGTTGGCGGCGGTGTATGTGGGCGCGGAGTACGGCGGCCGCATCACCGCGATCCTGCTTAATGTCCCGGGCGAGGCCAGCGCCATCATGACGACGCTGGACGGCTATCCGCTGGCACGTCAGGGTATGGCCAACGTGGCGTTGTCGCTGTCCGCGTGGTCGGCGTTCTTCGGCGCCATCGTGTCGGTGGTAGGCATCATTCTGCTCGCGCCGCTGCTGGCGAAATGGGCGCTCGCGTTCGGCCCCGCCGAATACTTCGTGCTCATGATCTTCGCGTTCTGCTGCCTGACCAGTTTGCTAGGCAAGCAGCCGGTCAAGGGCGTGCTGGCGGCGATGATCGGGTTGTCCATCTCGGTGGTGGGCGTGGACGCAAACTCTGGCGTCTACCGCTACACGTTCGAGTCCGTGCATCTGGCCGACGGCATCGATTTTGTCGTGGTGGTCATTGCGTTGTTCGCGGTCAGCGAGATGCTGATGGGACAGGTGCTGGAGCCGCTGGTCTTCGGC
>CBHWAL010000610.1:0-2322 GCA_966111495.1 uncultured Achromobacter sp.
CAGGGCAGCCACGCGTGCGGCGGCGTTGCTGATGGGGCGGTAGACCACACGGTCCCACTCGGGCTTCTTGCCCCAGTAATTGTCGTTACGCGCCAGCACGAACTCAGCGCCGCGCTTCCACGACACAAACTTGTACGGGCCCGTCCCGATCAGGCCATCGCCGCTATTCAATTCGGTCGTCGTCTTGCCTTCCGCGGCAGGACCCGACGCGGCCTTCTTCGACAGGATGGGCAACTGCGCCAGATTGACCAGCAGGTTCGGCGCGACATCCTTGGTGGTGATGCGGATCGTCATCGGATCCACGGCTTCGGTCTTGGCCACCGAACCCAGATACAGCGTGAACGGCGACGGGCTGTTGGGCACCTTCGGGACGCGGTCATACGTAAACACCACGTCCTCCGCGGTGAACGGCGTGCCATCGGAGAATTTCACGTTCGGCCGCAGCTTGAAGGTCCAGACCTTGCCATCGACAGTCCACGATTCCGCCAGCGAAGGCTGCGGCTTGAGCTGCGCGTCCGTGGCGACGAGCGTATCGAAGATGGTCTGGGAGATCTGCGTATTCGGGGTCAACGCGTGGTACTGCGGATCCATCGAAGACGGCTCGGTCTTCAGGCCGATCACCAGATCGCGCGCCATGGCCGAACTGTATGTGCCACAGGCCATCACCACCGCGGCAGCGCCGCAGGCCAAGACACGCGAAAACCGAGATGCCATCGTGATCTCCCAGAGTTGTTTCGGGTTTTGAACCTCGGGGCCACAGTAACCAGCAAACAACGCGCCGCGCAACAGTTATATTCCCCTATTGTTTAGCCTCGCCATCTGCCCTGATATGTCCGCCTACGCCCCCATCGCCGCCATCGCCACCGCCCCCGGAAGAGGCGGCATCGGCGTCGTGCGCATTTCTGGTGCGGACCTGTCCGGATTGGTGCGGCGCCTCTTCCAGCGCGATCTCACACCGCGCCATGCGCACTATCTTCCCTTCAAGACGGTGGACGGCGAACTGCTGGACGAAGGCATCGCCCTCTACTTTCGTGCGCCGCATTCGTATACCGGTGAAGACGTGCTGGAACTGCAAGGCCACGGCGGCCCGGCCGTGCTGCGGCGCGTGCTGGATAGCTGTCTGGTCGCGGGCCGGGACCTCGGCGTGCGGCTGGCCGAACCCGGCGAATTCACCCGCCGCGCGTTCTTGAACGACCGCATGGATCTGGCGCAGGCCGAGGCCGTTGCCGACCTGATTGAAGCGTCCTCCGTGGCGGCCGCGCGCGGCGCCATGGCGTCGCTTTCGGGCGAATTCTCGGCGCGCGTCAACGACCTGTCCGACCGCATCATTCACCTGCGCATGCTGGTCGAAGCAACGCTGGATTTCCCCGAAGAAGAGATCGACTTCCTGGAAAAGTATCAGGCGCGTCCCACGCTCGACGCTTTGGCCGGCGACCTTTCCGCGCTGATTGCCCAGGCGCGCCAGGGCGTCATCCTCCGAGAAGGTCTGCATGTGGTGCTGGCCGGTCAGCCCAACGTCGGCAAGTCCAGCCTGCTCAACGCGCTGGCCGGCGACGACATCGCCATCGTCACGCCCATCGCGGGCACCACGCGCGACAAAGTGGTGCAGGAAATCCATATTGATGGCGTACCGCTGCACATTGTCGACACGGCCGGCCTGCGCGAAACCGAAGACACGGTGGAAAGCATCGGCATCGCCCGCACCTGGCAGGAAATCGAACGCGCCGACGTCATCCTCCATTTGCAGGATGCGACGCAACCCGGCGACGAGCTCGACGCCCAGATCACCGCGCGGCTGCCGCCGCGTACGCCGGTGCTGAAGGTGTTCAATAAGGTAGATCTGCTGCCCAAGCCCTTTTCCGCCGGCCCCGGCGAACTGGGCATCTCGGCCAAGCGCGGCGCGGGGCTCGATTTGCTTCGCGCGGAGCTGCTGCAGATCGCAGGGTGGAATCCCGGCGCGGAATCGCCTTGGCTGGCGCGCGAACGGCATTTGCACGCGTTGCAGGAAGCCGCAGAGCACCTGGAACTGGCCGCCGCGCATGCCAGTCAGGATGATCGGGTCCTCGATCTGTTTGCCGAAGAACTGCGGCTGGCGCATGACAGCCTTTCCAGCATCACCGGCAAGTTCACCAGCGACGATCTGCTGGGGGAGATTTTTTCCAGTTTCTGCATCGGGAAGTGATAGGGCGCCTCAGCCCGCAGTCCGACATCGCCGGACTGCTTCGACTTGAACAGATCAGTTTTCTTTATTAATAAGACTCCTCTGATTTACACGAAATATCGGCGGCTTTTAAAACCGGTGGTGCCCTTTGGCACCAAGGA
>CBHWAL010000611.1:0-2310 GCA_966111495.1 uncultured Achromobacter sp.
CGTGTGCTCGAAACGCAAGGCCTGCTTGAAGACGCAGATGCCATCGTCGACCGTGTTCAAGCGTCGTCCAGTCTGCAAGAGGCTTTGCAGGGCGCCAGCTACGTCCAGGAAAATTCCCCGGAAAACGTCGATATCAAACGCGCGCTGTTTTCCGAATTGGATGCGCTGGCCGAACCGCACGCCATCATCGGCAGCTCCACGTCCAGCATCCCGGCCAGCCAGTTCACCGAGCATCTTGCCGGCAGGCACCGGTGTCTCGTGGCGCATCCGGTCAATCCGCCGTATCTGATCCCGGTGGTCGAGCTGTGCCCGGCGCCCTGGACCAGCGCCGAAGCGCTGTCCGGTGCGCGCGACCTGATGGCGGGCATCGGTCAGAAGCCCGTGCTGGTGCGGCGCGAAATCGAAGGCTTCATTCTGAACCGCCTGCAAGGCGCGCTGCTGCAAGAAGCCTTCCGGTTGGCAAGCCAGGGTATCGCCAGCGCCGAAGACATCGACACCACGGTCAAGGACGGCCTGGGCCTGCGCTGGTCCTTCATGGGCCCCTTTGAAACCATCGACCTGAACGCGCCGGGCGGCCTTGCGGATTACTGCCGCCGCTACGGTGGGCTCTATCAGTCCATCGGCGCAAGCCAGAGTGACTGCGTGGCATGGGACGGCGCGCTGGTCGACGCGCTGTCCGACGAGCGGCGGGCCCTGCTGCCCGAGGAAGAACTTGCCGCGCGCCGCTTCTGGCGCGACGAAAAGCTGATGAGCCTCATGCGTCACAAACAACACGGAGACAACAATGGCTAAGCCCAAACAGAAAGTCGTCATCACCTGCGCCGTGACGGGCGCCATCCACACGCCCAGCATGTCGCCGCACCTGCCGGTCACCGCCGACGAGATCGCCGAGGCGGCCATCGGCGCGGCAAAGGCCGGCGCCGCCGTCCTGCATCTGCACGCGCGCGATCCGCAAACGGGCAAGCCGTCGCAGGATCCGGCGCTGTTCAAGCCTTTCCTTGAGCGCATCAAGCGCGAGACCGACGCGATCATCAACATCACCACCGGCGGCAGTCCGCACATGACGGTGGAAGAGCGCATGCGGCCGGCCACGACGTTCCAGCCGGAGCTGGCATCGCTGAACATGGGCTCCATGAACTTCGGCCTCTTTCCGATGCTGGACCGCTTCTCCGAGTTCAAGCACGACTGGGAGCGCGAGCATCTGGAAAACAGCCGCTCGCTCATCTTCCGCAACACGTATCAGGACATCGAATCCATCCTGACGCTGGGCAACGCCAATGGCACGCGGTTCGAATTCGAGTGCTACGACATCAGCCATCTCTACAACCTGGCCCATTTCGTCGACCGCGGCCTGGTCAAGTCGCCGCCCTTCATCCAGTCAGTGTTCGGCATCCTGGGCGGCATCGGGCCGCACCCGGAAGACCTGATGCACATGAAACGCACGGCGGACCGTCTCTTTGGCAACGACTATGAATGGTCCATACTGGGTGCCGGCCGCAATCAGATGCCGCTGGCAACCATCGGCGCGGCCATGGGGTCGAACGTGCGCGTGGGGCTCGAGGATTCGTTGTGGATCGGACCGGGGCAACTGGCCGAATCCAATCGCGTGCAGGTGGAACGCATCCGCGGCATCCTCGAAGCGCTGAATCTCGAGGTCGCCACGCCGGACGAAGCGCGCGCCAAACTGGGATTGAAGGGCAAGGACAACGTCGCGTTCTGATGCCGCGGGCGGGCAGGGCGGTTGGCGGGCGTCAAACCCGCCGGTGCCTGCCAGTTGCAGAGGGTGTCAGGCGTGACGGCGCAGCGCGGCGGCCAGCGTGGTCACATCCAGCGTGCGGTCAAAGTTGGCGGCATGGCGCGCCTTCAGACTGAGGTCCGCCGCCAGCGACAGCTCCGCATCGGATGGCTCGCCGGCCGCGCCAAGTTCGCGAAGCGTGACCGGCAGACCGACTTGGGCGTACCACTGCTTCAGATCGGCCAGCATGCCGTCGTTGCGGTGCTCCAGGTCGAGCTGCACCAGCAAGCCTACCGCCACCTGCAGGCCGTGCAATGCAGTTGCAATGCCGTTGATCTTTGGCAGCCCGCGCGTCAAGGCGTGGGCAATGGACAGGCCGCCGCTTTCAAATCCAAGACCGCTCATGAGGATCATCGCTTCCACCACGCGCTCGAAGGCGGGCGTGGGCTGGCCGGTTCCGGCCACGGCCACCGCGTCCGCGCCGTCAGCCAGCAGCGTGCGCAGGCATCCGTCGGCGATGAGCTGGGCCGTCAGTAGCGGCGCCGCGTCGTACATGTTCTTGCCGCCATTGCGCT
>CBHWAL010000612.1:0-2282 GCA_966111495.1 uncultured Achromobacter sp.
GCGTCGGATCTTGCCGTGAACGACGGCCAGCTTTTGGCCATAGACCTGCGCCGCGCGGGCGATGAAATCCACCGGGGTCAGGGCTTCGTGATTGGCCTCGCGGCGCGCGAGGCCGTGATCGAACATGCCGGTCATGCTTGTCTCCAATGGGGCAGGGTGGCCCCTTATCCAGGTTCGCGGGGTTTGATCCCCGTCGCTTGCCCTAGCTTATGGCCGGCCGGAAAATGGCGTCTGTCGCCTGCATGACAGACCGCCGGCCGGCGGCGCAATCCCCAAGTTTTACACGGTTCTTCCCATGTCCGATGTTTCAAACACAGTTTCCTCCGACGAACTGCCGGCCCTGTTCCGCGCCTGCCCGTGGTTCGGTGCACTGGATTCGCGGCACCAGGATCTGGTGCTGGCGACCTCGCGCGCGGAACACGTCGGCAGCGGCGCGTGGATTGCGCGGCGCAATGCGCCGTCAGACTACTGGCTAGGGGTGAGCCGCGGGCTGCTCAAGCTGGCGATCTACAACGAGTCCGGCCGCAGTTGCACGTTTTCCGGCGTGCCGCCGGGCGGGTGGTTCGGAGAGGGCAGCGTCATCAAGCGCGAGCTGCGCAAATACGATGTGGTCGCAATCCAGCCGTCGCTGGTGATGCTGGTGCCCACCACAACATTCCATGCGCTTCTGTCGGCAAGCCTGCCGTTTTCGCACTTTGTCATCGGCCAGTTGAACGACCGCATGGGCGAGTTCATCGCGTCTATCCAGAACCACCGGTTGCTCGATGCCGACGCGCGCGTGGCGCAATCGCTGGCGCAGCTTTTCAATCCGCAGCTGTATCCCTCCACCGATTTGACCCTGGCGATCTCTCAGGAAGAATTGGGCTACCTGACCGGCCTGTCGCGCCAGCGGGTCAACCAGGCGTTGCAGACGCTGGCCGACCGGGGAATCCTGGCGCTGGCCTATAACCAGATCAAGGTGCTGGAGCTGGCTCGTTTACGGCAGTACGGGCTGGACCAGATCTGACGGAAATCAGGTCGCCGTGCCGTCCTGCGCAAGGTCAAAGGCTGGCGCAAGCGCACGGGTCAGCGCGGCGCGCGCCAGAAGGCGGGTCGAGTCCAGCGTGGGCAGGGCGCAATTGCCGTCGT
Organism: uncultured Achromobacter sp.; assembly: GCA_966111495.1. Lineage (GTDB taxonomy): Bacteria > Pseudomonadota > Gammaproteobacteria > Burkholderiales > Burkholderiaceae_B > Achromobacter. The sequence continues at coordinate 1,129 of CBHWAL010000612.1, forward strand.
TCAGCACCAGCGGCAGTTCGGTGCAGCCCAACACGACTGCGTCGCAGCGGTCGTCTTTCAGGCGTTCGACGACGCCTTGCAATTGCGCCACCGACGCGGGCTTGACCACCCCGTAGACCAGTTCGTCCATGATGATGCGGCCCAGCAGCAGGCGGTCGTCCTGCGGGGGCCGCGCGTAGTCCAGGCCACGTGCGCCAAGAGCCGCGGGGTAGACATCGCTGTCCACCAGCCAGTGCGTGCCCAGAATACCGACCCGCCGGTAACCGCGCGCCGCAGCTGCGGCGGCGACCTCCTGCGCGATATGCAGCCACGGGCGCGGCGATTCCGCCACGACGCGGTCCAGCGCCTGGTGAATGGTGTTGTCCGGGCAGATCAGGAAATCCGCGCCGGTGCGGGCCAGCTTGTTCGCCGACGACAACATCAGGGCGGCAACGCCGTCCAGGTCGCGGGCGTCCAGGCAGGCGACGTAATCCGCCAGCGAATGGGTATGCAGCGAAATCTCGGGATGCGCATGTGGGCCCATGCGCTGCGCGCCTTCGGCGCACAAGGTGCGGTAGCAGAGCGAGGCGCCCTCGGCGGAACAGGCGACGATGCCGATGTGCAGCGGCGTGGCGTTCATCCAGTCGATTCCTTTTTCATGGTCCGGGCAGCCGGACGGCAGGGGACATAGGTTGGGCGCGATCGATTGTAGGGGCGGCCGTTGCGGGATCGCAGGGTCAAAATCACCCTGCGGCGGTGATTTATACCCGTGCGGTCAATAGTAAAAAACACCACGCCAAATCCAACGTATTGATTCGGCGTGGTTTTTTTCTGGCACGAATTTCGCATGAGGACACGTACCCAACCAACCGCAACACAGGAGGGCGTTCCCATCATGGGTCCGTATCGGAAATTATGGTTCACGTTGATCGCCGTGGTGGCGATCACATTTGCGCTGCTCGGCTTCTACGGCGGCGAGGTCTACCGCCAGGCGCCGCCCATTCCCGGGCAGGTGGTGACGTCCGACGGCCGTGCGCTGTTCGGGCGCGAAGACATCCTGGACGGGCAGACTGCCTGGCAATCCGTGGGCGGCATGCAGCTCGGCTCGATCTGGGGCCACGGTGCTTACCAGGCGCCTGACTGGACGGCCGACTGGCTGCACCGTGGCCCCAGAT
>CBHWAL010000613.1:0-2258 GCA_966111495.1 uncultured Achromobacter sp.
GCGTTCCAGAAGGCCCTGACGGATCTGGGCGTGGCGGATCAGTTCACCACCTTCACGGCCTCGGAGTTCGGCCGCACGCTGGTTACAAACGGCAACGGCTCGGATCACGGCTGGGGTTCGCACCACTTCGTGCTGGGCGGCGCGGTCAACGGCGGCCGCTGCTACGGCGCCCACCCGGAAATCGCGCTGAATGGGCCGGGCTTCGTGGACAACGGCCGGCTGCTGCCCACCACGTCGGTGGATCAGTTGGGCGCGGACCTGGGCGCGTGGTTCGGTGCCAGCCGGGACGATCTGCGGACGGTGTTCCCGAATCTGCGGCATTTCGGGCCAGAGCCGTTGGGGATGCTGAAGGGTTAGGCACTAGCGCCCACCCTCCATCCGATCTATAACGTCAGGCAACCCGCCCGCCATCCGGCGGCGTCCGCGCTTCCTCCTTCCCTTTGCACCGCAACATGAGCCTCACCCCCGATCTGGCGTTGCAGCCCGCCACCGAAGAAGACGTGCCGTTCCTGCTGTCCCTGCGCAAGCGCACGATGACGGCGCACCTGCAGCGCGCGGGCGCGCCGCATGACGATGACCATCACCTGGCGCGCATCCATTACCACTTCGACGACGCCCAGATCGTCTGGCTGGCCGGCCGGCCCGCCGGGCTGTTCAAGCATTACCGCGATCCGGCCGGCTGGCGCATCGTGCAGATTCAGATCGATCCCGATTTCCAGGGCCAGGGGCTGGGCCGCCGGCTGCTGGCCAAGGTGCTGGACCGGGCGGACAAGGAAGGTGCGCCCGTCACCCTGAGTGTCCTGAAAGGCAATCCCGCCCGGCGGCTGTACGAGGCGCTGGGGTTCACTTCCGTGAAGGAGACCGAGCTGGAGCATGAAATGCGGTATGACCCCGGCGCGGTCCGGCCGGGCGCTTGAACCCTTCGCGGCAGCTTTTTTCCGGACCGCTGGAATAAAGCGGCCCCGGCCGGCGTCCGTAGAGGGCAGTCCCCCAATCCTTCCCACCTACGAGGCACACCATGCGCAAACACACCGCCGCGGCCCTGGCTCTCGCCTGCGCCGCCCTGTTCTCGGCCGGCGCTCACGCCCAGGCCGTCAAGACCCAGAACGGCATCCTGGTCGATAACGCCGGCATGACGCTGTACACCTTCGACAAGGACTCCGCGGGCAAGAGCGCCTGCGTCGACGCGTGCGCGAAGGCCTGGCCGCCCGCCATGGCCGCCGCCGACGCCAAGCCGATGGGCGACCTGACGGTCATCACCCGCCCCGACGGCAGCAAGCAGTGGGCCTTCAAGGGCAAGCCGCTGTACCTGTTCGCCAAGGACACCAAGCCGGGCGACAAGACCGGCGACAACTTCAAGGAAATCTGGCACGTCGTCAAACCCTGATCCGGACACCTGCCCGATCAGACCATGCGCGCCGAAGACGAAGCCCAGATCCTGGCCTGCATCCCCAGCCTGCGGCGTTACGCACGCGGGCTGACGGGTGACCCCGACCGGGCCGACGACCTGGTGCAAGACACCCTGGAGCGCGCATGGAGCCGCTACTCTCGCTGGCAGCGGCGCGGCGAATTGCGCGCCTGGATGTTCGGCATCATGCACAACCATTTCATCGACGGCGTGCGCGCCGCCAGCCGTCGCACCGACCAGACAGCGCCGGGCGACCTGCCCGACGCGCCGGTGCGCGCCACCCAGACCGATCAGCTTGAAGTGCGCGACCTGGACCGCTGCCTTCAAGCCCTGCCAGCCGAACAGCGCGAGGTCCTGCTGTTGATCGCCGTCGAAGACCTTTCCTACCAGGAGGCCGCCCGCATCCTGTCGGTGCCGATCGGCACCGTCATGTCGCGCCTGTCGCGCGCCCGCGAGAAGCTCAGCGCGCTGATGCGGGGCCGCGACGCCGCGCCGCGCCTGCGGCCCGTTCCCACCCCGCGTGAAATGCCATGACCGACAAACGCCTCCATCCGGTTCCCGCCACGGGCACGCCGATCACCGAAGCCGATCTGCACGGCTATGCGGACGGCCAGCTGTCCGCAGCGCGTCATGCCGAGGTGGCCGTCTTTCTGGCCGCGCATCCGCAGGACCAGACCCGGGTGGACGACTGGCAGGCACAACGGCGCGCGCTGCATGCCTTGCTGGATCCCGTGCTGGACGAGCCGCTGCCCCTGCGCCTGCCGCTGCGCGCCCCGGCACGGACGTGGCCGTGGCGCGCGATGGCGGCCAGCGTGGCGATTGCCGCGGTCAGCGCAAGCGTGGCCTGGTT
>CBHWAL010000614.1:0-2227 GCA_966111495.1 uncultured Achromobacter sp.
CATCGCGTGACAGGCCCGCGCGCAGGTCGCCGTGCGACTGCGACAGTTCCTGCCGCAGCGAGCGCGTGGATTCGGAAAACTCGCTGCGCAGGCCCCGCTGGCCTTCGGCGATGTCGGCGCGCAGCGCGCGCTCGGTACGTTCCAGGCCTTCCAGCAAGGCGTCCAGGCGGGCATCGGAAGCGGATGGTCGCAGCCATGCCAGCACGGCGGCCACGAAAGCCAGCACGGCGCCGCCCGCGGCGACCCAAAGCAGAATGTCGTTCAAGAAAGGCATCTCCAAAGCGCGAATTGTAGGTCCCATTCCGCCCCCGTTTCCAGCCGGCGGGGCCAGCGCAAAGACGCGGCGCGGGCAACCGGATTAAACTGGCGCCAATCTGAATGAATCCCCTCGCTTCTTTGAACTCCGCCGACCGCTCCGCCTGCACGCCTGCCGTCTCATTCCAGTCCGTCTTCGGACCGCTGAACCTGGATTCGGCAACGCCGCTCGCCACGGGCGGTGACCGGCACATTTTCCAGCACCCGCATTCCCCGGCCCTGCTCGTCAAGGTCATGGACATGCGCGCGCGGGCGATCTACCTGGAAGCGCGGCCGTTCAAGCGCTGGTACAAGCAATATCAGCGCGAAAGCGCCTACCGCGTGTACCTGAACGAAATCTCGGAATACGTCACCACCACGACACGCCCGTCCGGCGTGTGGCAGGTGCCCATGGCGCGCATCATCGGGGTGGCGCAGACCTCGCTGGGCCTGGGCCTCGTGGTCGAGAAGATCACCGACGAGGCCGGCAACATGGCGCCCACCGTGACCGATCTGGCCAAGAAAGGCCTGGTCGACGATGCGTTGAAGGCGCAGCTGGATGAATTCTTCGATGACCTGGCCGATGCGCACGTCGTGGTGCACGACATGTCGACCAGCAACATCGCGGTCGGCCTGAACGCCGACGGCAAGAAGGGGCTGTACCTGATCGACGGCTTCGGCGTACTGCCGCTGATCCCGCTGTATGCGTGGAGCAAGCGCCTGAACCGCCGCCGCCTGCAACGCAAGTACGCCGAGCTGCGCGAATCCCTGGCCCAGCGCGTGCGCGAAGCCGGCTTCTAGCCCCCGGCCGGCGCCTCGGGCAGCACGATGCCCTGCCGGTCCACCCACACATAATCCTGTCCCGCGCGCTGCCCGCGCCGCAGCGGATTACGCGTGCAAAACGCGGCGTAGGCCGGGTCCACGAAACGGTAGCTCAGGTGTTCGTCGCGCCCCGCCGGAATGCCCAGCCGCGTGGTGCAGATGAGGTACGGCGGCGACTCGCCCACCTCTTCCACATACAAGGTTTCGGGATCGAAACGGCGCGCATCCCACTCGGGCACTTTCAGGCCCAGCGACCGGCACAGCAGCGTCTGCCCCGCGCAAAGCGCGCCCAGCGCCCGGGGCCGGCCTCGCGCATCGGGATTCAGTTCGCGCATGCGTTCCAGCGCCTCGGGGCCGGACAGCGCGTCGGTCCACGGATAAGCCGATTTGATCAGCACCGCATTGCCGGGGCCGCCCGCGCTGAAGTTCAGCGAATCGCCCCCACGGGCGTAGTACATGTAGATGGTGCCGCCGTCCATGAACAGGGCGCGGCGTTTGTGGGTGTACCCCAGCGAGGCATGGCTGCCCCGCTCTTCCAGGTAATAGGCCTCGGTCTCGATGATGCGGGCCGACAGCCACAGGCCGCCGACCCGATGGCGGATCACCTTGCCGGGCAACTCGCGCGCAAGCTGGGCCGCGTCGCGGTCGAAGAAGGCGTCCGGCAGGGCTCGTCCGGCCCCGCCGCGGGCCTCAGGCGAAACGTTCGCCGTAGCGCTTTTCACTGAAACCAACACTCACCTCGCCATCCGGCGTGACGGTGACCGGACGGCGCACCAAGGCCGGAAACTCAGCAATCAGCTTGGTCCATTGGGCATCGGTGTGGGCGGTCTTGCGGTCCTCGGGCAAATTGCGCCACGTCATGGAGGCGCGGTTGACCAGCTTTTCCCAGCCGCCGACCTGCTCGGACCAGGACTTGAGCGTCGCGGCCGGCACCGGATCGTCGCGGTAGTCGACGAAGGCGTGGTCGATGCCATGCTCGGTCAGCCAGTCGCGCGCCTTCACGCAGGTGCTGCACTTGGTCAGGCCATACAGGGTGGTTTGCGTCATTTGGATTCGGACTCCTTACGCCATTGCATGCGGTTGGCAAGGATCACGCACGTGCCCACCGCCA
>CBHWAL010000615.1:0-2219 GCA_966111495.1 uncultured Achromobacter sp.
CGCTGCCCACACCGTGTCACAACCTTGTATCAGGAATGAAGTTTTCTGGCGGACTGCCCGGCCCCGGTGCTATCTTCATCTGCGCCGCCGGCTGCGCGAGGCGCGCCTTGCACCGATGGCCGCCCGCAGCTTGCGGGCATCTTTCCAGGAGGCAATTCATGAAGAAATTCTCGATGCTTGTCACGGCGCTGGCATTGGCGGGCGCGTCCAGCGCGGCGCTGGCCGAAGACGTCTCGATGTCGTTCCTGACGCCCGATGGCGTCGGCAAGAGCGCCGGCACCATCACCCTGAAAGACACCAAGGAAGGGCTGCAATTCACGCCCCACCTCAAAGGCCTGCCGCCCGGCGAGCGCGGCTTTCACGTCCACGAGAAAGGCTCGTGCGAGCCCGGCCCGGTAAGCGGCAAGACCGCGCCGGGTGGCGGCGCGGGCGGGCATCTGGATCCCAAGGGCACCAAAGCGCACAAGGGACCGATGGCCACGGACGGGCATCAGGGCGATCTGCCGTTCATCACCGTTGCGGCGGACGGCAGCGCGACGAAAACTGTGCTTGCCCCGCACCTGAAGCTGGCTGACGTCAAGGGCCGGGCGCTGATGATCCACGCCGGTGGCGACAACTACAGCGACAAGCCCGAGCCGCTGGGCGGCGGAGGCGGACGAATCATTTGCGGCGTGGTGAAGTAAGGCGAGGGCGCCGGCGGGCGCTGTCTTCAAGCCGTGCCGTTGCGGCCATACTGCCGGTAGCCGTCGCGTTCGGCCAAACGGTCGTAATACGACGCGACGGCGGGCAGCGCCGGCTTGTCGAACGGCGTCTCGAACCAGCGGTTCACGGACAGCCCCACCGGGATGTCAGCCAGCGTGAACGCGTCGCCGGCCACATAAGCGCCGGTGGCGGCGAGCCGCTGGTCCAGAATCCCCATGAACCGCGACCAGTCCTGGCACGATGCCTCGATGGCGCCCTGGTCCCGATGCGCCGGCGACTGACGCGCCAACGCCATGAAGGCGTAGCTCCAGGACCGGTTCAGGTCCGTCGCCTGCCAATCCATCCACTGATCCACGCGAGCGCGCAGCTTCGGCTCGGCCGGATAAAGGTGTCGCCCTTGATACTGACCCGCCAGATAGCGAATGATGGTGTTGGACTCCCACAGCACAAAGTCGCCATCCTGAATGACGGGCACCATGGCATTGGGATTGCGCGCCAGGAATACCGGTTCCGACGTGGGCCGGAAACCGCTGCCCCAATCTTCACGATCAAACGGCAGGTTCAGTTCAGCGCACGTCCACAGCACTTTGCGCACGTTGATGGACGAGGCTTTTCCCAATATTTTCAGCATGTTGGCTACCGCGTGGAGGGCGTTTTTCGGAATCGAAGGTCGTTGGAGTCTAGCGGGCCCGGGGACGTGCCGCCATATACAGATTCGGGGGCCGGCAAGCAGAACAGATGCCGTGGCAAAGGCACGTGACGGACAAGACCAGATTGCCGCTATCCACGCGCGCCTATATTGCCGATACCGTTGCGCTGATCCTGTTCTTTACGACGACAGGCATCATCAACGAGCGCTGGATCGCGGGAATGACCTGGGAACAGGTATTCCACGCGCGGCTGATCGGAGGCGCGCTGATGATTCCGGTGGGTAGGCCTTATGGCCTTTGGCGCGATTGGATAATGCGGCGCGCGAAGGACACGCGCGTGTCCCGGCTGCTTTGGGAGAGCGTGGCGCTGATGAGTTTCCAAGTGCCCATTTACGCCGCGATCATCGCGATCAGCGGGGCATCGGGCGACGGACTGGTGCGAGGCGTATTGGGTGCAGCCGTGATGATGCTGGTATTGGGCCGGCCGTATGGCGCGTTTCTGAATGCGATCAGGCGCGTGTTCGGGCTGCCGCCTGGCGGCGCGCGGCCGATGTCGCTCAACGAATAAGCCGCGCAATGTCGGCCTGATGTGAATGCCGCTCGACGAGCCCCCGGATTGCAGTTTGCCGGGCACTTGCCGAGGCGGCGGTATTGCCTTTGCGACGCTGGATTTACATCGTCGGTTGCGGAATGGGGGTTTCCGCCGGCATCGAGCCCGACATGCGCGACGGGCAATCCGACAGCCCCCACTTCGTCACAACGCCCTTTTCGATCATGAATTTCTCGACGCATACGTGATAAGCGGACATCGGACCCCAGATGTCTTCGTACGAGATGATTCGCGCACCGCTTTCAAGCGTGTAGCTT
>CBHWAL010000616.1:0-2196 GCA_966111495.1 uncultured Achromobacter sp.
TCGGAGTTTTCGAAGTCGATCGGGTTGACCTTGTGCGGCATGGTCGACGAACCGACCTCGCCTTCCTTCAGGCGCTGCTTGAAGTAGCCCAGCGCCACGTAGCCCCAGATGTCGCGATCCAGGTCCAGGATGATGATGTTGGCGCGGGTGATTGCGTCGAACAGCGCGGACATCCAGTCATGCGGTTCGATCTGGATGGTGTGGCGGTTCTGGGTCAGGCCCAGGCCGGACAGCACGCGCTTGCTGAACTCGGGCCAATTGATTTCGGGATAGGCGGACAGGTGGGCGTTGTAGTTGCCCGTCGCGCCGTTCAGCTTGGCCAGGGGCTCGACGGCCTCGACCGCGGCGATGGCGCGGTTCAGGCGCGCGGCCACGTTGGCGAATTCCTTGCCCAGCGTGGTCGGGCTGGCGGGCTGGCCATGCGTGCGCGACAGCAGCGGCTGGTCGGCGTTGGCGACGGCCAGGTCGTTCAGCTTGGCGGCCACTTCGCGCAGGCGCGGCACCACAACTTGGTCGCGGGCGCGCGACAGCATCAGCGCGTGCGAGGTGTTGTTGATGTCTTCAGAGGTGCAGGCGAAGTGGATGAACTCGGCCGCGCGGGCCAGTTCGGCGTCATCGGCGACCTTTTCCTTCAGCCAGTACTCGACGGCCTTCACGTCGTGGTTGGTGACGCGCTCGATATCCTTGATGCGGCCGGCGTCCGCTTCGGAGAAGTTGGCGACCAACTGGGCCAGGCGCGCACGGGCGGCCTCGGAGAAAGCCGGCAGCTCGGGCAGGCCGGCGTCCGACAGGGCGATCAGCCAGGCGACCTCGACTTCGACGCGGTGCGCCATGAAGCCGGCTTCGGACAGCAGACCGCGCAGCGCGTCGCCCCGGGAAGCGTAGCGGCCATCCAGTGGCGAAAGGGCATTAAGTTGGCTCAGCTGATCGGCGATTTGCATGGTCTGGTAGGGAAAAAGCTACGGATGGGAAAACCCGGCGATTTTATCATCCGGGGCCACCCGACATTGTGGCAAACTGACGAAGATTCCGCCCTGCGGACAATTCCGGCCGTCATACAGCCTGCTATACTTCGGCCGCTTTCCGACTCCGCTTGTGACTCCATGAAACTGATCGGCTCGCTTACCAGTCCCTACGTGCGCAAAGTGCGTATCGTCATGGCCGAGAAAAAGCTGGACTACCGGCTTGAACTCGAAAACGTCTGGTCCGCCGACACGCAGATCCAAACGTACAACCCGCTGGGCAAGGTCCCCTGCCTGGTGATGGAAGATGGCGGCGCCTTGTTCGATTCGCGCGTCATCGTCGAATACGTTGACACCTTGTCTCCGGTCGCCCGGCTGATTCCTCAGCAGGGACGCGACCGCGCAGCCGTCAAATGCTGGGAAGCCATCGCCGATGGCGTCCTGGATGCCTGCGTGACCATCGTCAAGGAAAACCAGCGCCCCGAGGCCCAGCGCAGCCCCGAATGGATCGAACGCCAGTACGGCAAGATCCACGCCAGCCTGGACGCCATGAACAAAAGCCTGGGCGACAACGCCCATTGCATGGGCATCAACTACAGCCTCGCGGATATCGCGGTCGGCTGTGCGCTCGGCTATCTGGACCTGCGCTTTGCCACCCTGGACTGGCGCACCGGCCAGCCCCATCTGGCCCGCCTGTACGACAAGCTGTCCCAGCGCCAGTCGTTCATCGACACGGCCCCCAAGACGGCCTGACGGCCCAATGAAAACGCCCGGCATGACCGGGCGTGCGCATGTTCCGGCCGCTTTCCGCGGCCGGTTTTCATTTCTGCGATCAAACCGTCCAGGTCTGCCACGCCTTGAACAGCATGTACGCCGCCAGTGCGAAGAGCAGCGCGGCAAACACGCGTTTGAGCGTCTGCACCGGCAGGCGATGGGCCATGCGCGCACCCAGCGGCGCCGTCAGGACGCTGGTGCAGACCAGCGCCAGCAATGCCGGCCAGTAGATGAAGCCAAGCATTCCCGGGTACGTTTGGGCCTCGTTCAGGCCCGAGACGATATAGCCCACGCTGTTGGCCAGCGCGATGGGAAAGCCCAGCGCCGCCGAGGTGGACACCGCGTTGTGCAGGGCCACGTTGCACCAGACCATGAACGGGACCGACAGGAAGCCGCCACCGGCGCCGACCAGGCCCGACAGGAAGCCGATGCCCGCACCCGCCGCGCTGGTGCCGACCAC
>CBHWAL010000617.1:0-2196 GCA_966111495.1 uncultured Achromobacter sp.
CGGGGCCGTCGCGTCGAGATGAAGCGCGTCTCACCAGGGTGTCAGACACCGGGTGGAGGCGCCGTTAAAGAACGCGCGACGAAAAAAAACCGCTCGGCTAGGAGCGGTTCTTTTAAACAGAGGCCGATCAGGCGATCAGGCGATCCAGGGCTTCGCGGTACTTCGCAGCCGTCTTTTCCAGCACTTCCTGCGGCAGGCGTGGCGCGGGCGGGGTCTTGTCCCACGTTTGCGTTTCGAGCCAGTCGCGCACGAACTGCTTGTCGAACGACGGGGGGCTAATGCCCACGCGGTAGCCGTCAGCGGGCCAGAAGCGCGACGAATCGGGCGTCAGCACTTCGTCCATCAGGTGCAGCGTGCCGTTGTCGTCCAGGCCAAATTCGAACTTGGTATCGGCAATGATGATGCCCTTGGTCGCGGCAAAGGCGGCGGCTTCGGCGTAGAGCTTGAGCGTCACGTCGCGGATGCGCTCGGCCATTTCCTGGCCAACTTCCTTGACCACGTGCGCGAAGTCCACGTTTTCGTCGTGCATGCCGAACTCGGCCTTGGCGGCGGGCGTGAAGATGGGCTCGGGCAACTTGCTGGCCTGTTGCAGGCCGGCCGGCAGCTTGATGCCGCACACCGCGCCGGTGGCCTGGTAGTCCTTCCAGCCCGAACCGATCAGGTAGCCGCGGGCCACCGCTTCCACCAGGATGGGCTTCAGACGCTTGACCACCACGGCGCGGCCGCGCACCTGGTCCACTTCGTCGGGCGCCACCACATCTTCGGGTTTCACGCCAGTCGAGTGGTTGGGCAGGATGTGCGCGAGCTTCTGCAACCAGAATTCGGTCAGTTCGGTCAGCACCTGTCCCTTGCCGGGAATGGGGTCGTCAAGGATCACGTCAAATGCGGAGATGCGATCCGACGCGACGATCAGCAACTTGTCGTCGCCGACGGCGTACATATCGCGCACCTTGCCGCGTCCCAGCAGCGGCAGGGACTTGATGCTGGATTCATGCAAAGCAGAAGTCACGGGAATGGCCTATGGCAAAAATGAACATTCCCGCCGCGGGCAGGCGCCAGGGCGGGAAGGGAAACGAAATCGGACACTGGGCGGAAGCGGCGCCGGACGGCGGCTCCTGCAAAGCGCATAGATTACTGCAAATAAGTTCGCCTTGCCGCAGGCCGGGGCGCGGGGTAGGCTTTCTTTCCCATCCATGATTCGCGCCGACCGCCCGAGCGTCACGGCGCAACACCGCCCGGAGACAAAGCCGTATGCAGGATGCTTCCCCCAAACGCATGCCCCACGCCGACGCGCAGGTCCACATGACAGGCGGCTGCCAGTGCGGCGCCATCCGCTACGCCCTCACCGACGAGCCCATCACCGCCGCCACCTGTCATTGCCGAGACTGCCAGTATTCCAGCGGCGGCGCGCCGGCCCATGCGCTGATCTTTCCGGCGGGCACCGTCACGCTGCTGCGCGGCCAACCCAAGGAGCACCGCTACCAGGGCGACTCCGGTCACACCGTCATGCGCAGCTTTTGTGCGTCCTGTGGCACGCCGCTGTTCGGCGGCTCGGAAGGCATGGGGTATGAAGTCGTGCGCGCGGGGTCGCTGGATGACCCTGAAGCGTTTCATTCCAAGGTGAGCCTATGGACGGACTCGGCGCCGTCCTGGCATCACGTGGACCGGACGGTACCGAGCTTCGGGAAGAACTCCCCGGCGTAGCGCGAGCCTCCGTCATGGCCGCCAAATAAAAAGAGCTGGCCCGCGAGGGCCAGCTCTTTTACTTGCCTGCGCCGCCTTCGTGTGAGGGCGGCGTCGGCGAGGACCTTATTGCACCACTTGCGACAGCTTGCCCGAGGCGTACTGCGCGGCGATTTCGGTCAGCGGCAGCGCCTTGATCTTGCTGGCGTTGCCGGCGGTGCCGAATTCCGTGTAGCGAGCGACACAGATCGCCTTGGCGGCGGCACGGGCGGGCTTGAGGTATTCGCGCGGGTCGAACTTCTCGGGGTTCTCGGCGAAGAAGCGGCGGATCGCGCCGGTCATGGCCAGACGGATATCGGTGTCGATATTGATCTTGCGCACGCCGTACTTGATGGCTTCCTGGATTTCCTCGACGGGCACGCCGTAGGTTTCCTTCATGTTGCCGCCGAATTCACGGATCTCGGCCAGCAGTTCCTGCGGCACGCTGGAGCTGCCGTGCATCACCAGGTGGGT
>CBHWAL010000618.1:0-2185 GCA_966111495.1 uncultured Achromobacter sp.
CGTCGCAGACTAACCCCATCGCCGTTATCGTCCGCGTCCCGCAGGGCGAGACCGAGGCCGAGACCACTTCAAATGTCATTGGCGGGGTCGATCCGAATGGCCGATACACCGGCATGAAGGCGTTGCTGGCCGCCCAAAACTCCGGCCCCAAGGTCAAGCCGCGCATCATCGGCATTCCGGGCCTGGAGAACGCGGCCACCATCGCGGCACTGGCCGAGACTGCGCAGAAGCTGCGCGGCTTCGGCTACGCCAGCATTACGGGCTGCAACACCATCGAAGAAGCCGCAGCGCTCCGCGAAGGCTTCGGCCAGCGCGAACTGATGCTGATCTGGCCGGATTTCCTGGGCTGGGACACGCGCACCAATGCCGAGGGTGTCATCACAGCATCCGCCGCCGCGCTGGGCCTGCGCGCGAAGCTGGACAAGGACATTGGCTGGCACAAGGTGCTGTCTAACGTCGCCGTGAATGGCGTTACCGGCATCAGCAAGGACGTCTTCTGGGATCTGCAGGACCCCGCGACCGATGCCGGGTATCTGAACGAGAAAGACATCACCACGCTGGTGAACCGCACGGGCTTCCGCTTTTGGGGTAGCCGCACCTGCGCCGGCCCGGAAAGCCTGTACCCCTTCGAGAACTACACCCGCACCGCGCAAATCCTCGCCGACACGATGGCCGAGGCTCATATGTGGGCCGTAGATGCGCCGCTGCATCCGTCGCTGGTCAAGGACATTCTCGAAGGTATCAATGCCAAGTTTCGCCAGCTCAAAGCGCTGGGTCTCATCATCGACGGCGAGGCCTGGTATGACGAAGAGCCGAACACCAAGGAATCGCTCAAGAGCGGAAAGCTGATCCTTGACTACGCCTACACGCCGGTTCCCCCCCTGGAAGACCTGGCTTTCCGTCAGCGCATCACCGACACCTATCTGCTGGACTTCGCGCAGCGCATCAACGCCTAACCCCTTGAGGGCCGGCGCCCTGCGCGCTGCCCTTTCTGAATCTCTGGAGCCAAACACATGGGAATGCCCAGCAAGCTCAAAAACATGAACGTCTACAACGACGGCACCAGCTATGCCGGTGTCGCCACGTCCGTGACTCTGCCCAAGCTCACGCGCAAGATGGAGGCCTTTCGCGGCGGTGGCCTGGGTGGCGCGGTCAAAGCAGACTTTGGCCTGGACGATGACGGGCTCAAGGTCGAATGGGCCTGCGGCGGATACGTCACTCAAGTTCTCAAGCAGTACGGCGCGACAGATGTGGCGGGCGTTCAACTGCGCTTCGCGCAGGCCTACCAGCGCGACGACACGCAGGAAGTTCTCGCGGTAGAGATCATTGTCCGCGGGCGCCATTCCGAGATCGACCGGGGGGAGTCGAAGGTCGGCGATGACACCGAAATGAAGATGATCACCGAGTGCGTCTACTACAAGGAGGTCGTGAACGGAGAAACCCTCTTTGAAATCGACGTACTGAACATGATCCACATGGTGGGCAACGTGGACACCATGCAGACCCTCCGGACCGCCATCGGCCTCTAAACCCTCAGCATCAAAGGAAACGTCATGACTGCCATCACCACCGCCGCCACCGAGCCGCAAGAAATCGACCAGACTGCCGCCGTCATCGACACGGACAACCTGAAATCCGTGGACCTGGACGAACCGATCAAGCGCAGCAGCGGCGAAATCAAGCGCTTGCTGATCCGCAAGCCCAATGCGGGCGCACTGCGCGGCGTCACGCTCATGGCGCTCGTCCAAGTCGATGTCCAAGCCCTGCGCACCGTGCTGCCGCGCGTGTGCGATCCCATCCTGACGCCGGCCGAAATCAACGCACTGGACCCGGCCGACCTGCTGAATACGGGGGCAACGCTGGCCAGTTTTTTTATGAGCAAGGCGGAGCGGCTGGCTATCCAAACGCCGTAGAGGACGCCATGGCGGATATCGCCATGGTCTTTCATTGGCCGCCGGCCGCGATGGATCCGATGGGCCTGGCCGAGCTGGCCGACTGGCGCGAGCGCGCCCGCGTACGCCACCAACCCGAGACGTAAACGATGGACAAGGCGCTACAGCTTCGCGTCATCGCGGCCCTGCAGGACAAGCTATCCGGGCCGCTGCAGAACATCCGGAACACGGCCGGCACGTCCGCGCAGGGCGTTGCCGACCTACGCGGCAAGCTCAAGCAGCTCACCGCCGCG
>CBHWAL010000619.1:0-2110 GCA_966111495.1 uncultured Achromobacter sp.
GGCCCGCCTGCGTCAGCGCCACGGAGCGCGTCGTCCGGTTGAACAGCCGCACGCCAAGCTGCGCCTCAAGGCGGCGCACGGTGTCGCTCAGCCTTGAGGCGCTGGTGCCGGCGGTTCGGGCCGCTTCACGAAAGCCCTGTGCGCGCGCCACCGCGACAAAGGCATTGAGGTCATCGAGGTCGGTTGCCATTGTTCATTTATCCGTACAACCCGTGCGGATTGTATTGGCTTATCAGGCTGCGCAGGAAGCTCTATCGTTTGCCCATTCCTCCCTCACCCTCCAATCAGGAACCCGACATGACCCAACTCGCAGACAGCGGCACCTACGCCCTCGGCTCACGCCAGGTTTATCGGCTTGGCTACGGCGCCATGCAACTGGCGGGCCCGGGCGTTTTCGGTCCGCCCAAGGACCGCGACGCCGCGCTGGCCGTCCTGCGCGAGGCCGTGGCCGCTGGCGTGAACCACATCGACACCAGCGATTTCTACGGCCCGCACATCACCAACCAGCTGATCCGGGAAGCGCTTGCCCCCTATTCCGACGATCTGGTGATCGTGACCAAGGTCGGCGCGGTGCGCGGCGACGATGCCTCGTGGAATCCCGCGTTCTCGGCCGAACAACTGACCCGCGCGGTGCACGACAACCTGCGCAATCTGGGCCGCGACGTGCTGGACGTGGTCAACCTGCGCGCCATGTTCGACGTCCATGGCCCGGCGGAAGGCTCCATCGAGCACCCGCTGTGCGTGCTGGGCGGGTTGCAGCCGAATGGGATGTTTGGTCACATGGGGTTGACCAACGTCACGGCCACCCTGGTGGCCGAGGGCCGCAGCATCTGTGACATCGTCTGCGTGCAGAACCAGTACAACGTCGCTCACCGGGCCGACGACGCCCTGATCGACGACCTGGCCCGCGAGGGGATCGCCTACGTGCCGTTCTTTCCGCTGGGCGGATTCAGCCCGTTGCAGTCGTCGATCCTGAACGATGCCGCGGCGCGGATCGGCGCGACGCCGATGCAGACGGCGCTGGCCTGGCTGCTGCGCCGCTCGCCGAACATCCTGCTGATTCCCGGCACGTCTTCGCCGAAGCACCTGAAGGAAAACCTGGCGGCGGCGTCGCTGCCGCTGCCGGATGACGTGGCCAAGGCGCTGGACGGCATCGCGGGCAGCAAGGCGGTATAAACCCCGGCCTGGACAATCTGGACACCGAACGCGCCTGCATACTAAGCCGGCGGCAATAAAAAACCCGCCTGCGCGAACGCAGGCGGGTTGGATCAATCGGGGCACGCAGCAGCGTCAAGCCGCCAACCGGCCCTCGATCTCGGTCTTGGTCGTGCGCAGCTCCTCGGGCAGGCCTTGCGACAGCTGGCCGAAGAGTTCATGGTGCAGCGCCAGTTCCTCGCGCCAGGCGTTCTCGTCCACCGACATGACTTGCTCGAACTTGTCCGGGCTGAATTCCAGGCCGGTCCAGTCGATGTCCTGGTAGCTGGGAGACACGCCAAACACCTGGTCCACGCCCTTGGACTGGCCGTCGATACGGCCCAGCATCCAGCGCAGCACGCGCATGTTGTCGCCAAAGCCCGGCCAGACGAACTTGCCATCCGGGCCCTTGCGGAACCAGTTCACGCAGTAGATGCGCGGCAGGGTCGCGCCGGCGGCTTCGAGCTGCTTGCCCAGCTTGAGCCAATGGCCGAAGTAGTCGCTCATGTTGTAGCCGCAGAACGGCAGCATGGCGAAGGGGTCGCGGCGCACCACGCCTTGCTGGCCGGCGGCCGCGGCGGTGGTTTCCGAGCCCATCGTGGCGGCCATGTAGACGCCTTCGACCCAGTTGCGGGCCTCGGTGACGAGCGGCACGGTGGTGGAGCGGCGGC
This sequence comes from uncultured Achromobacter sp., assembly GCA_966111495.1. Classification (GTDB taxonomy): domain Bacteria; phylum Pseudomonadota; class Gammaproteobacteria; order Burkholderiales; family Burkholderiaceae_B; genus Achromobacter. Next base: position 1,866 of record CBHWAL010000619.1, read on the forward strand.
CGCCGAAGATGAAGGCGTCGATGACCACGCCCTTGGGGTTTTCCCATTCGGGGTCGATGGACGGGCACTGCGCGGCGGGCGCGGTGAAGCGCGCGTTCGGGTGCGCAGCCTTGCGGCCGGTTTCGCGCGCGATTTCCGGCGTCCAGTCCTTGCCCTGCCAGTCGACCAGGTGCGCCGGCGGCGTGCTGGTCATGCCTTCCCACCAGACGTCGCCGTCGTCGGTCAGCGCGACGTTGGTGAAGATC
>CBHWAL010000620.1:0-2078 GCA_966111495.1 uncultured Achromobacter sp.
GTGCTGCCGTTCTGGTAGCGCTTGCCGTTGACCTCGAGCCACATCTCCAGATCCTGCGGATTGGGGATTTCGTCTGCGGTCGCCAGCCACGGGCCGATCGGGCCGAACGTGTCGCAGCCCTTGCCCTTGTCCCAGGTGCCCCCGCGTTCGATCTGGTATTCGCGCTCGGACACGTCGTTCACCACGCAGTAGCCGGCCACGTGCTTCAGCGCGTCGGCCTCGCTGACGTAGCGGGCCTTCTCGCCGATCACCACGCCCAGCTCGCCCTCCCAGTCGGTCTTGACCGACTCCCGCGGCAAAACGACCGCATCGTTGCAGCCCACCACGGCCGATGTCGTCGTCATGAAAATGACGGGTTCGGCCGGCACCGGAAGTCCGGACTCGGCGGCGTGATCCGCGTAGTTCAGGCCGATGCAGATGAACTTGCCCATGCCCGACCACGGCGGGGCCACGCGGCCCGGCTGCGCCACTAGCGGCAGCGACGCCGGATCCAGCGCGCGCAGTTCCGCCAGCTTGGCGGGCACAAGCGTCTGCGCGGTGATGTCGGCAATGACGGCCGACAGGTCGCGGACCTGGCCCTGGGCGTCGATCAGCGCGGGCTTTTCTGCGCCCTTGGCGCCATATCGCATCAGTTTCATAGCGGTTTCCTTGTTGCTGGAAAAAAAAGAGTCAGTTGGACCAGCCGCCGTCAATGACTTGCGCGGTGCCGGTGGTGAAGGCGGATTCATCGCTGGCAAGATACACCGCCAGCGCGGCGATCTCTTCGGCGCGGCCGATGCGGCCCATCGGCTGGCGCGCGGTGAAGGCAGCTTCAACCGCCGCGACCGGCTGCCCGCTGGCCTGCGCCTGCGCGTCGATGCGCTGACGCAGGGACGGCGACTCGACCGTGCCCGGGCAGATCGCGTTGCAGCGGATGCCCTGGCCCACGTAGTCGGCGGCAACCGCCTTGGTCAGGCCGATGACCGCGGCCTTGGTGGCGCCGTACGCGCAGCGGTTGGGCGCGCCCTTGATGCTGCCCGCCACCGACGCCATGTTGACGATCGACCCCGAGCCACGCGCCAGCATCGCCGGCAGGCAGGCCCGGATCAGCAGATACATGGACCGCACGTTCAGGTTGAACGAAAAGTCCCAGGCGTCTTCGTCGCAATCCAGGATGGTGCCGGCGTGCACGAAGCCCGCGCCATTGAACAGCACGTCGACCGCGCCCGCATCCTGCGCCAGCGCGCGCACGGCGCGGGCGTCGGTCACGTCCAGCACCTGCGTGCGGCAACCGGACAGGGTTTCCAGCGCGGCGCCGTTCAGGTCCACGGCCAGCACGTCGGCACCCTCGTGCGCGTAGGCCATTGCCACGGCGCGTCCGATGCCCTGCCCGGCCGCGGTGACGATGGCGGTCTTGCCTTGCAGTCTTCCTGACATGTTCGCGGTTCCTTATTTGCCGGCCATGCCCATCGCCGTGGGCAGCCACAGGGTGATCTGAGGAATGTAGGTGATGGCGATCAGCGCCACGAAAAGCGGCACCAGCCACGGCAAAATGGCCATCGTGGTGCGCTCGACCGACAGCTTGGCCACCCGCGCCAGCACGAACAGCACCATGCCCATTGGCGGATGCAGCAGCCCGATCATCAGGTTCAGCGTCATGATGAGCCCGAAGTGGATCGGGTCGATGCCCAGCTTCAGGACGATCGGCAGCAGAATCGGCACCAGGATGGTGATGGCCGCGATGGTGTCGATGAAGCAGCCTACGATAAGGATCAGGATGTTCGCCATCAACAGGAACACCCACTTGTTCTGCGTCACGCTCAGGATGGCGTCGGTCAATGTCTGCGCCGCCTGCGTGGTGGTCAGCAGCCACGCGAACACTGATGCCGCCGTCACGATGAACAGGACCGACGCGGTGGTTTCGATGGTGTCGAACGAGGCCTTGGCCAGCGTCTTGAACGTCATGGACCGATAGCGCACCAGCCCCAGAAACAGCGCCCAGATCACGGCAGCCACCGCGGCTTCGGTGGGCGTGAACCAGCCCAGCGTCATGCCGCCGATCAGGATCACGGGCGCCATCAGCGCCATCACGGCCGAGA
>CBHWAL010000621.1:0-2075 GCA_966111495.1 uncultured Achromobacter sp.
ATGACGGTGCGGTGCTTGTTCACGCCATCGTAGTTGCAGGTGATGGTGCCCGCGCCCACGTTCACGCGCGCGCCGATGTCCGCGTCGCCGATGTAGGCAAGGTGATTGGCCTTGCTGTCCGCGCCCAGCACGCTTTTCTTGATCTCGACAAAGTTGCCGACGTGGCTGCGGTCGCCCAGTTCGGCGCCGGGACGCAGGCGGGCGTAGGGACCCACGCGCGCATCACGGCCCACTTCGGCCTGCTGCAGGTGGCTGAAGGCTTCGATCTGCGTGCCAGCGCCAACGCTGACATCGCGCAGCACGCAATGCGGGCCCACGCGCACGCCGTCGGCCAGCGATACCTGGCCTTCGAAGACGCAGCCCACATCGATGAACACGTCGCGGCCGCAGGTAAGCGTGCCGCGCACGTCAAAGCGGGTGGGGTCGGCCAGCGTGACGCCGGCTTCGAGCTGGCGGCGGGCCTGTTCGGCCTGCCAGCGGCGTTCCAGTTCCGCCTGCTGCACGCGGCTGTTCACGCCCAGCGTTTCCCAGCCAGCGCCCGGCTGGGCCGCGCCCACGGGCACTTCGTCGACCACGGCCAGCCCAACCACGTCGGTCAGGTAGTACTCGCCCTGCGCGTTGTTGTTGTCGATGCGGGTCAGCCAGTTCTTCAGCTTGGCGGTTGGCGCGCTGAGGATGCCGGTGTTCACTTCCTTGATCTCGCGCTCGGCTTCCGAGGCGTCCTTGTGTTCGACGATGCGGCACACGTTGCCGTTGGCGTCGCGCACGATGCGGCCGTAGCCCGTGGAATCAGCCAGCACTTCGGTCAGCACGGCGGCGCCCTGGCCGCGTGCTTCCAGCAAACGCTGCAGCGTTTCCGGCTGCACCAGCGGCACGTCACCGTACAGCACTAGCGTGACGTCGTCCTTGCCGTCGCCTTCCAGCAGCAGCGGCACGGCCTGTTGCACGGCGTGACCCGTGCCCTGTTGCGGTTGCTGCAACACGAAATGCAGATCGGGCTGGCCTTCGAACGCCTCTTTGACGCGATCGGCGCCATGGCCGACCACCACGATGATGCGCGCGGGCTTCAAGTGGCGCGCGCTGTCCAGCACGTGCGACAGCATGGGTTTGCCGGCCAGCGTATGCAGCACTTTGGGAAGGTCGGACTGCATGCGTTTACCCAGTCCGGCGGCAAGAATCACAACATTAAGCATAGGTTCCAGTAGGTTGAGAGACGGACGGGCGGCCTGGCGGCCGACCCGCGTGTCGATTGAAGGATGGGTTCAGGGCTTGCCGTCGGCAGGCCCGGTTTTCTTGACGGTCTTGGCCGTGCGCTTGGTGGCGGCCGGCTTGCGCGCGGCGGCGGGTTTGGCGGACGGCTTTCCGGTCGTGGCGTGCGGCTCGGCCGACGCCTTGGGACTAGCGGGTTCGGCTTTGGCCTTTGCGGCGCCCCCAGCGCCCGGCGCCTCCGGTGTCCCGGCGGGCATGGACGCGGCAGTGGCGGCGGCGATCTGATTGAACTGCTGTTGCAGCAAGTCCCACCACGCCTTGGACGCCGACTGCGCCGCGGCGCCCATCTGCTCGCTCATGGCGGCGGCCGATTCGGGACCCGCGCCGGCGGATGCGCCCGCGCCTTCCGGGTGAGAGCCAGACTGCGCGCCGGACTGCGAGCCGGCGCTTTCCTTTTCATTTGCAGCGGTCGCATTGCTGGACGGCGCAGACCGTGCCGACTTCGCAGCGGGTTTCAACCCCAGCGCGACTTCCAGCGGCGACGGCGCGGCGCCGTCCTGGCTTGCGCCCATATCCATGCGCGATGCGCTGTCCACGAAGGCGCGCAAGGTGCTGATGGTGGAGCGTTGCACCTCCATGCCCTGGATGGTGCTGGAGAGCATACTGAGATTCATGCGCAGCCAGTTTTCCACCGAACGAAGTTCGGCGATGCGGCGATCCAGGTCTTCAAGATTCATCGGCGGCGCCATCGGCAGGCTGCTGGCGAGGCCGCCGGGGCCGGTGAGGCCGGCCCACGCCTGGCGCATCATTTCCATGCTGGCCAGCAGCGGATTGGCCGACAGATCAGAGCTCTGGCCCATGCCGGG
>CBHWAL010000622.1:0-2042 GCA_966111495.1 uncultured Achromobacter sp.
CGCGATCCTGATCGCGGACGAACCCACCGCCAACCTCGACCACGACAACGCGCAACGCATCATGAACGTGTTCCGCGACTTCAACCGCGTCGGCGTCACCACGCTGATCGCCTCGCACGACCAGGAACTCATGGCCCGCTACGCCACCCGCACCCTGCGGATCGAGCCGGGCAAGTTCGCAGACTCCCACGGCCCCGCGACGCCGGGTGACGGCACGGGCGCCCATTCGGCGTCCGCCAGTTCCGCGCCGACCCGCGCCAGCCGCACTGAGCCAGGCCTCGGCCATCCGGGAGAATCGGCATGAACGCCTGGCTGCGGCAACACCGCTACGCGCTGCTGGTCACCCTGCGCCGGCTGATCAAACAACCCTTCTCATCGCTCGCCAACCTGCTGGTCATGGCGCTTGCCCTGGCGCTGCCGCTGTTGGGCAGCGCGATCCTGGTCTCGGTGCAGCCGGTGGCGCGGGAAATGTCCGTCACGCCGGAAGTCACGGTTTACATGCGCGTGGACGCCCCCGCCGGTGCGGCCGCCGACGTCGCCAAGCGCATCAAGGACGACTACTCACAAGACGTGCGCGCCGTGCGTGTCGTGGGCCGCGAAACCGCCCTGGCTGACCTGCGCGCCAACCCCGCGTGGCAAGAGGCGCTGGCCGTGCTGCCGGGCAACCCGCTGCCCGACGCGGTCGTCGTCACGCTGGCCGACGGCGACAACCTGGCCGGACGCGCCGACACGCTGGCCTCGGCCTGGAAGCAATGGAACCATGTGGACCTGGTCCAACTGGACAGCGCATGGGTCCAGCGGCTGGAAGCCATCCTGCGCTTTGCCCGCATTGGCCTGGGATTCCTGGCCGCCTGCGTGGCGGTCGTGGTGCTGGCCACCGTCTTCAACACCGTGCGCATGCAGGCGCTGTCGCAACGCGAGGAAATTGGCGTGGCGCGGTTGGTCGGCGCCACCGAATCCTTCGTGCGCCGTCCCTTCCTGTACCTGGGCGCGCTGTCCGGCGCCCTGGCCTCGTTGCTGGCAATAGGCGTGGCGTCCGTCGCGCTATCTCCGCTGAACGAGGCGCTGCTGGGGCTGGCCCGCAGTTATGGCGCGGAATTTGCCCTGCACCTGCCCGGCGCCTCGGTCCTGATCGGCGCGGTTGTCGCCTCTGCCGCCCTTGGCGCGCTGTCTGCGCGCTGGTCGGTCACGCGCAGTACCCGGTTCTAGGCCGGCAGATCTGCCGGTCCGGCCCGCGAGGTCGGTCCGGTCCGGCGTGCTTTCGCCGCCCTGTCGCTCAGCCCGGCGGGTCTAAAGCTCCGTTTGAACCCCCTTCATCCCCGTGATCCGGGGAAAGACCCCAAAACAGCCTGTGTAGGATGGGTGCCTGCCATCCGCACGGGCTTTTTTGCCTGCGGGCGACAGGAGAAGTTCCAATAAACGACGCTTTGGTCGTGTTTACACAGTTTTCTCCCATTGACTGCCGGGATATGCAAGAATAAAGCGACATTTTTTTACATGTTTTGTCACAATTGCCGCTTCTCCTCGCATTTCTAGTGTCTCAATCGCCGTTTTTGCCCAGATATCAGTCCAATGGCCGCTCTTGAAGCCCGCGCAACACGTCACTATTACGACAGCGCGTTCCAATCTCAGGCAGTGAAAGTGCTCCCGAACGAGTACTACGTCACCAACGAGAACATGATGATCTCGACCGTGTTGGGATCCTGCGTGGCGGCTTGCATCCACGACCCGGTGACGGGTGTGGGCGGCATGAACCACTTCATGCTGCCCGAGGGCGACATGCAGTCGCCCGCGTCGGCCACCATGCGCTACGGCGCCTTTGCGATGGAAGTGCTGATCAACGAACTGCTCAAGGCTGGCGCCTCGCGTGATCGCCTGGAAGCCAAGGTGTTCGGCGGCGGTGCGGTGCTGGCGGCCATGCAGCAGATGAACATCGGCGAACGCAACGGCGAATTCGTCCTGAACTATCTCAAGACCGAAGGCATCCCCGTCAAGGCGCAGGATCTGGGCGACGTGCACGCCCGCCGCATCAATTACTTCCC
>CBHWAL010000623.1:0-2040 GCA_966111495.1 uncultured Achromobacter sp.
CGCTGGCGGGTATCGCCGCTTCAGTCCACGTCGACCTGCGCCGGGCCGGCGGCCATCTCGCCAATCACGGCAGCTTGCCCGAAACCCTGTTCGTGGAAGATCTTGAGCACCGCGTCGGCGGCCTCAGGCGCGCACGACACCAGCAGGCCGCCCGAGGTTTGCGGATCGGTCAGCAATGCACGCTGGGTGTCTGACACCCCGGCGCCGAGGCGCACCGATTCCCCGTACGACGTCCAGTTGCGGCCGGACGCGCCTGTGATCACGCCGTCTGCCGCGAACGCCTGCACGCCCGGCAGCCACGGCAACGCATCGAGCCGCACGCGGGCCGTCAGCTTCGCGCCACGCGCCATCTCCAGCGCATGGCCCAACAGGCCAAAGCCCGTCACGTCCGTGATCGCGTGCACGCCGTCCAGCGTGGCCAGCGCGGGACCGGGACGATTCAGGCGCGTCGTTGTGTCGATCATCACGCGATAACCGTCCACGTCCAGCAGATTCTTCTTGAGCGCCGCCGACAGGATGCCCACGCCCAGGCCCTTGCCCAGGATCAGCACGTCGCCGGCGCGCGCGTCCGCGTTGCGCTTGATGCGGTCCGGATGCACCAGCCCCATCGCGGCCAGACCATAGATGGGTTCGACCGAATCAATGCTGTGGCCGCCCGCCACCGGAATCCCCGCGTCCGCACAGACCGACTCGCCGCCCTTGAGGATCTCGGCAATCACGCTGTGCGGCAGCACGTTGATCGGCATGCCGACGATCGCCAGCGCCATGATCGGCGTGCCGCCCATCGCGTACACATCGGATAGCGCATTGGTCGCGGCGATGCGGCCGAAGTCGAAGGGATCGTCCACGATGGGCATGAAGAAGTCCGTCGTGGCGATGAGCGCCTGCTCGTCGTTCAGCCGGTACACCGCCGCATCATCCGCGGTTTCCGTGCCCACCAGCAGGTTCGGATAGCTGGCGGCGGGGCCGAACCGCGCCAGCAGCGCCGACAGCACGCCCGGCGCAATCTTGCAGCCGCAGCCGCCGCCATGCGATAGCGAAGTCAACCGCGGCGCGTTTGTGGACGCAACATCCTGGGTCATCTCAGTCTCCGTGAGTCAGTCGGAAAAAGGATAGCACCGGCCCGGTGAATGGCCCTATGATCGAACGCAGCCAGGCCCTCGCCATTGAACGCTCGCTTGCAGGAGTCCGCCTTGATCAGCCGCCGCCGCCTCCTGCAAACCGGTCTGTCGCTTGCGGCGCTGCCCGCGTGGGCCGGCGCCGCGAATGACGCAACAAACAGTGCGACAAATAGCGCTGCCGGTAACGCCGCGAGTGGGGGGGCCAACAACGCCGCCACATTGAAAGCCGCCACCGGCCCCGACTGGGTCGCGTGGACCGGCCCCACCCCGCCGCTCGTCCTGCCCGACCTCGGGGGCCGCGAGCAAAAACTTTCCGCGTGGCGCGGCAGCGTCGTCATCGTCAGCTTCTGGGCCACGTGGTGCGAACCGTGCCGCGACGAACTCCCCGTTCTGTCCACCATGGCCAAGCGGCATCGCGAAGAAGGCCTGCGCCTTGTCGCCGTCAACGTCGGCGAAGCGCCCGCCAAGATCTCGGCCTTCCTGAAAAAGACGCCCATCAATGGCACCGTCCTGCATGATCGCAATAGCGCGGCGTCGAAAAAATGGGATGCCGCCGCACTGCCCGCCAACTTCCTCGTTGATCGTGTCGGCGCGATCCGGTATTGGCATCTGGGCGAGCTGGACTGGAAGTCGCACGAGGTGGGCGGTGTGGTGACGCGAATGCTGCGCAGTTGATGGAGAGCCACGGATTTGCGCCGGTGTCAGACACCCGGGCGCGCGGCGCCGTACTGCGACGGTTATCTCGTAGGGGTGTCAGACACCTGCATCGTGGGCATGCAGGCATCTGGTCCGACGACTGCCCGACGACCGTCCGAACAGCCACTGTAAGAGCCCGTGGTGGCGCGGGGTTCGTGTTGCGGGCCGTTTAGATGGTGCCCGGCGGAATCCGAAGGGAGCCGAAGGCGGACGAGGTTGAGCC
>CBHWAL010000624.1:0-1945 GCA_966111495.1 uncultured Achromobacter sp.
CCTGCCCGTGCTGCAGCAGTTGCTGCATGACTTCGCCCGCCAGATTCGACGGGATGGCAAAGCCGATGCCCACGTTGCCGCCCGAGGGCGTGTAGATCATGGTGTTGATGCCGACCAGGTCGCCGTTCAGGTTGACCAGCGCGCCGCCCGAGTTGCCAGGATTGATGGACGCGTCCGTCTGAATGAAATTCTGGTAGCCCGCGGCGCGCAGGCTGGACCGGTCCAGCGCCGACACGATGCCGGACGACGCGGACTGTCCGAGGCCGTAGGGATCGCCGATCGCCACCACGAAATCGCCCACGCGCAGGTCGCTGGAGTCGGACAGCGTCAGCGCCTGCAGGTTCTGCGCGGTGATGCGCAACACGGCCAGGTCCGTATCGGGGTCGCTGCCCACCATCGTGGCGTTGAACGTGCGCCCGTCCTGCAGCGACACGCGGATGGCGGATGCGCCGCGCACCACGTGATGGTTGGTCAGGATATTGCCTTGGCTGGCGTCCACGATGACGCCGGAGCCCACGTTCTGCCGCAGGCTGCCGGGCGCGGCGGAGCGGCCACCGCTCGATGCCGCAGCGTCGCTGGAGGCTGAAATGTTGACCACAGCCGGCGTGACGCGTTCAAGCATCGGCGCCAGCGAGGGCAGAGGTTGGCCGCCGACGGCCACAGGCAGCGCGGCGCGGCCGGGCAGGGGCGCCGACGCCAACACAAGCAGGCTGACGGCGGCCAGCGTGGCGGGCAGGCGTTGCAGAATCAGGAGCGCGCGCCGCGGAGCGGGCGCGCGTTTGAGGCGGGGCGGTGAGGCCGGGTGGGGCATTTCGGTCCTTCATGCAGCGACGCGGCAGTATCGTCCGGCGCTGCTGCAAGGATGTGACGGCGCGCGAAGGCGGCTGGCTGCCAGCGCGCGGACGCGCGCCGGCAGGTCACGGATTGTCGCCGAACTTCCACGAGGAAAAGCCCGGCTTGCCCCGCAATGCGTCAGAAGCCGACCGCTTGCCCGTCGCGGCGCGAGTCCGAAGCTGCCACGTAGCCGCCTTGCGGCAGGCGGCAGATGAGCTGCGCCGAGCCGAATTCCAGGCTGTCCACCGGCGCCACCGCGACGTTGTGGCCGCGTGCGCGCAGTGTATCGACGACGTCGGCCGGCAGATGCGATTCCACGTTCACGACCGGACCCTTCTCGACACGGAAGCGCGGCGCGTCGCTCATGGCCTGCGGGTTCTGGCCGAAGGCCGCCAGGCGCGTGACCATCTGCAGATGGCCCTGCGCCTGCATCGAGCCGCCCATGACGCCAAACGACATGACGGGCTGGCCGCCGCGCGTCACGAACGCAGGGATGATGGTGTGCATCGGCTTCTTGCGCGGCGCGACCTGGTTGACGTGGCCGGGCGTCAGCACAAAGTTCAGACCGCGGTTGTGCAGGCTGATGCCGGTGCCCGGCACCACCACGCCCGAGCCGAAGCCGTGATAGTTGGACTGGATGAACGACACCATCGTGCCGCTGGCGTCCGCCGCGGTCAGGTAGACGGTGCCGCCGGTGGCAGGCGTGCCTGCGGTGGGCACGCTGGCGCGGTCCATGGAAATCAGGCGGGCGCGCTCGGCCAGATAGGCGCGGTCGAGCAGGGCGCGCGCGTCGGTGCGCATGTGGCGCGGATCGGCGACGTGATGGTGCAGGTCGGCAAACGCCAGCTTCATGGCTTCGATGCTGACGTGGTAGTAGTCGGCGCTGTCCCGGCCCATGCCTTCCAGGTCGAATTGTTCCAGCATGCCCAGCGCCATCAGCGCCGAAATGCCCTGGCCGCTGGGAGGAATCTCGTGCAGCTCGTAGTCGCGGAACGACTGCGAGATCGGCTTGACCCATTCGGCCTGATGTTCGGCCAGGTCCACGGCGCTGAGCGCGCTGCCCGTCTTGCTGGCGTAGTCCGCGATCTTGCGGGCCAGTTCGCCGCGGTAG
>CBHWAL010000625.1:0-1933 GCA_966111495.1 uncultured Achromobacter sp.
GTACGCCGCTATGGCAATCGTCCCGACCTGCCGTGGTATCAGCCGGTGGAGGCCCAGGCATGATTGCGCTGCCCAAAGGACCGGACTTCCGCGTGGACGGACGCCGCGCCCTGGTGACGGGCGGCAGCGGCGGCATCGGGCTGGCGGCGGCCGCCGCGCTGGGCCGCGCGGGCGCGCATGTCACGGTGGCGGCCCGGCGCGAAGCCGAGCTTGCGCAAGTGTGCGAAGCCTTGCGCTTTGAGGGCATCGGCTGTGCGCCGCTGGTGCTGGACGTGACGGACTCGGCGGCCGTGGACCAGGCGGTCGCACGCGCCGAGCCCTTCGACATCCTGGTCAACAACGCGGGCATGAATCGCCCCAAGCCGCTCATCGAGCAGTCCGACGAAGACATCGACGCCGTGCTGGACCTGAACGTGAAGGCAGCCTTCTACACCTGCCGGGCCGTGGCGCGCCGCCTTATCGAAGAAGGCCGTACCGGATCCATCGTCAATGTCTCGTCGCAGATGGGCCACGTGGGCAGTCCGCGGCGCACGCTGTACTGCGCCAGCAAGCACGCGCTGGAAGGCATGACGCGTGCGCTGGCGTGGGAGCTGGGCGCGGCCAACATCCGTGTGAACACCGTGTGCCCGACCTTCATCGAAACGCCCATGACGGCGGGCATGCTGGAGCAGCCCGGGTTTCGGGACTGGGTCTGCGCGCGTAACGCACTGGGCCGCGTCGGCCGCCTGGACGAAGTGATGGGCGCGATCGTGTTCCTGGCCAGCGACGCCTCCAGCCTGATGACCGGCAGCGCGTTGATGCTGGACGCGGGATGGACCGCGGCATGAGGACGGCGCCGCGCGCGCAGGACGTGGCGGATCTGGCGCAGGTGTCGCAATCCGCTGTCAGCCGCACGTTCACCCCCGGCGCCAGCGTGTCGGAAGAGACGCGGCGCAAGGTGCTGGCGGCCGCACAAAAGCTGGGCTATCGGCCCAACGCGCTGGCCCGCAGCCTGATCACCCGGCGCAGCCGCATCGTGGCGCTGGTGATGAGCTATCTGGAAAACCAGTTCTATCCGCTGGTGATCGAGCGGCTGTCGCAGAAGCTGCAGAAAGAGGGCTACCACGTGCTGATGTTCATCGCCGAGGTGGACGAGGCGGCCGACGGCGTGCTGGCCGAGATCCTGCAGTATCAGGTCGATGGCATCGTCATGGCGTCCGCCATGCTGTCGTCCAACGTGGCGCGCAGTTGCGCCGAGGTCGGCGTGCCCGTGGTGCAGTTCAATCGGGTGTCCATTCTGGGTGGCCTGGCGCGCCACGCCAGCAGTTCGGTCACGTCCGACAATTATGCGGGCGGCCAACTGGTGGCGCGCCTCTTGGCGGCACGCGGCTACCGGCGTTTTGGCTATCTGGCGGGGCTGGAGGATTCGTCCACCAGCATCGAACGCGAACGCGGTTACCGCGATGCCTTGCGGGAACTCGGCCACGACGTCGCCTGCCGCGAAGTGGGCCACTACGACTTCGATCTGGCGCAGGCCGCGGTGCGCAAGATGTTTGCCGGCAATGCGCCGGACGCGCTGTTTGCCGGCAACGATCACATGGCGATTGCGGCGCTGGACGTGCTGCGTCAGGAGCTGGGCGTGCGCGTGCCCGAGGACGTGGCCGTCGTCGGCTTTGACGACGTGCCGCAGGCCGCCTGGGGTGCGTATCGCCTGACCACCGTGCGCCAGCAGGTCGAACCCATGGTGGACGCCACCGTCGCCCTGCTGCGCGAACAGATGCAGGCCGAACTGCGGCCGCGCGACATCGTCGTGCCCTGCGGCCTGGTCGAACGCGCGACGGTGAGGGCGGGGCCCTGACAACACGATTTTTCCTTTTTCCGGCACTACCTAAAAAAGCGCGCACAGACCGCGCTCATCGACTCCAGGAGACAAACGCATGCGCAGCATTTTTGT
>CBHWAL010000626.1:0-1739 GCA_966111495.1 uncultured Achromobacter sp.
CGAGGCGCGGTATCAGGTGTTGCGCGTGGACTTCACGATGGTCATGGCGGAGGCGATCATGCCGCCCACGTCGGACAGGTTGGCCGGCAGGATGAGCGTGTTGCCTTCCTTGGCCACGTTGCCAAACGCCTCGACGTAGCGCTCGGCAACCTTCAGGTTCACGGCTTCCATGCCGCCCGGCTGGCGCACGGCATCGGCAACCTGCGTGATGGCCTTGGCCGTGGCTTCGGCGATCGCCAGCACCGCGGCAGCTTCGCCCTGGGCCTGGTTGATCTGCGCCTGCTTCTCGCCCTCGGAACGCGCGATGGCGGCTTCGCGTTCGCCGGTGGCGATGTTGATCTGCTCCTGGCGGCGGCCTTCGGAGGCGGCGATCAGCGCGCGCTTTTCGCGTTCAGCGGTGATCTGCGCCTGCATCGAACGCAGGATTTCGTTGGGCGGCGTCAGGTCCTTGATTTCGTAGCGCAGCACCTTCACGCCCCAGTTCAGCGCCGCCTCGTCCAGCGACGAAACGATGTTGCTGTTGATGGAGTCGCGCTCTTCAAAGGTGCGGTCCAGTTCCATCTTGCCGATGACCGAGCGCAGCGTCGTCTGGGCCAGCTGCGTGATTGCCGAAATATAGTTGGACGAACCGTACGACGCGCGCATCGGATCCGTGACCTGGAAGTACAGCACGCCGTCGACCTGGAGCTGCGTGTTGTCGCGCGTGATGCAAACCTGGCTGGGCACGTCCAGCGGGATTTCCTTCAGCGAATGCTTGTAGGCCACGCGTTCGATGAACGGAATCACGAATCCGGCGCCCGGCGACAGGACACGGTCGAACTTGCCCAGCCGCTCGACCACCCAGGCATGCTGCTGCGGCACGATGGCGATCGCCTTGACGACGATCAGGATTGCCAGTGCAACGATGACAAGCAGCACGATGGTTGAAGTATCGATCATGGTGTGAAGCCTCTTTTGGAGTAGATGCGCCGGTTGCCCCGCCATGCCGGCCAGGGTTCCAGCGGTTGCCCGCGGCGCTGCGCGGGCGCGTTCTGCTATGCCGAGCCGCCGCGCTTGGGAGTAAGCACGAGGATCGAGCCGCGCAATTCGGTAATGGTGTGTTCGCCGGGCTGGGCGGCATGTCCCTTGGCCAGCTCAGCCTGCCAATGCGCGCCGCGGTACCAGACGCGCGCTGCCCCGCTGTCGGACCAGGCTTCGACCATGACGGTCTGGCCGATGTCCAGAATGACGTCGGCGTTGCGGGCGGAGTTGACCTCGCGCTTTTTAAGCACCCGGGTCTTGCGCAGCACCAGAAGTCCCAGCAGCAGCACGACGCCACACGCCACCAGTTCCCATTGCAGGCCCGCATTCAGCCAGGCGGCAATACCGCCGGCCGCCAGTCCCAAGGCGACGAGCAGCAAATAGAAAGTTCCTGTCGCCAGCTCACCGATGAGGGCCAGTGCCGCCAATCCTAGCCAAATCCACATAGTCTCAAGATCGTCTGTAAGGATGAGTATCTGAGCGGATTGTACGTATTTCCGGGACGGAGCGGGGTTTGTCGTGCGCCGACGGGAACATTTTCGCTGGATTATGATGTGCCCCTGGCGCGCCGGGTCGCGAGACTTCCGCGCCGCCCTTATCCACGCACACCCATTTATGACCGCTGCAACTCCTTCTGCTCTCCCCGTCCTGATCCTGCACACCGGCGATCCGGACGACACGCTCAAAAGCCAGTTCGGCGGCTATGCCGAACAAATCAT
>CBHWAL010000627.1:0-1731 GCA_966111495.1 uncultured Achromobacter sp.
TGTACTGGGCGCTGCCGTACATAGTCCAGCTGGCGGGAGAATATGTTGTCGAGATTGTCGAGGATGTTGCTGCGGGGATCGTGTCCCGCGATAGCTCATCCGTTGCTGAGTTTGCAAGACAAAACCCGGCTTTTCTCGCAACGTTCGGGCGGCGCGTAACGAGTTATTGGAACGAGTATCACCGCGGTTCTTACCCGTGCAGGAGCGACTACCCAGGCAGTAAAGTACTTGCCTATTTACTGCGCACGCTGGAATGACCGGTTAGGGACAGTGATGAGTTGCATACCTACGGACGAGCGAATTTGATGAAAAGCTGCTCGAGGTCGATTCAATCAGCCCAGCATCAACCCATCCAGCCCGAACGGCGGCGCTTTCCCACACATCAGATCCGCCAGCAGACTCGCCGTACCGCAAGCAAACGTAAACCCAAGCGGCCCATGCCCCACATTCAGCCAAAGATTTGAATACGGCGTAGGCCCGATGATCGGCGCACTACTGGGCGTCGCCGGCCGCAACCCGGCCCACGGCGTAATCCGCGTGTAATCCGCAGCACGCGGCATCGTTTCACGCACCTGCCGCGTCAGACTGGCCAGCCGTTTCGGATCCAGGCTCAGGTCTTCGCCCACGATATCCACCATCGCCGCCACCCGCAGCTTGTCGCCGATGCGCGCATACAGCACCTTGCGTTCGAAATCGGTCACGCTGATCTCGGGCGCCACGTCGTCCTGGCGGATGGGCGCCGTCAGGCTGTAGCCCTTCAGCGGGTAGATCGGCAGAGAGATATCCACCGTCCGCGCCAGCGCGCGGCTCTGCATGCCCGCGGCCAGTAGGTAAGCGTCCGCAGACAGCCGCCCCACGGACGTCTGCAGCGCCGTGATCCTGCCGCCGCCCGTGACGAAGCGCTGCGCCTCGCCGTGGACGAAACCGTCGAAGCGCGGATGCGTGCCGATGCGTTCCGCCAGCGCCACGCAGAAGGCGTAACAGTCGGCCACGGCCTCACCGCTGTTGTAGATGCCGCCCGCCAGCCGGGTTTCCAGCGCAGCCAGGGCGGGTTCGCGCGCGACGCATGTGGCCGCGTCCCACACTTGGCGGGTGCCAGCCGGGCCCGGTTTTGCAGTCGCCGCGTCGAATGCTGCGCGGGTACGGTAGACCACGAGCTTGCCGGCATCCCGCCACGCGAAGGCGTCGGGCGGGACGACGGGTGCCAGCGCGGCCATCGCCTGCCGTGACAGCTCACCCAGCTCAAGCAGCTTTTGCGTCGTCTTGCGGTTCAGGTCGGCGCGGCAGTTGGCGAGGAATGCGGCCAGCCAGCGCCATTGGTGCGGATCGGGTTGCGGCCGAAAGCGTAGCGGGCCGTATTCCTGGAACAGCCATGTCAGGGCCTTCAGCGGCACGCCGGCGTCCGCCAGCGGCGACACGTAGCGGTAGCTCAGCTGCCCGCCATTGGCATAGCTCGTGCCGGTGCCGACGTCGGGCGCGCGTTCCAGCAGCGCGACGCGGTAGCCGGCCTCCAGCAGCCACCAGGCCGAGGTCAGGCCGACAACACCGCCGCCGATGACGATTACTTGTTGCATCCGAGTACGTTGTCGCTCATGAACATGCGACGAAGCTTAGGGGCTGGTCCTGTGTCCGGCCAATGAATGGTGGACGGGTGGGCATAACCGGCACTCATGTCACGCCCCATTGTTGGGCTCTCGCCCCAAAATGGCGCCCCGATACAGTGCAGTCAGG
>CBHWAL010000628.1:0-1652 GCA_966111495.1 uncultured Achromobacter sp.
TGTACCGCGTGCGGATCGGCCCGTATCCCGACCGCCAAAGCGCGCTCAATGCCGTGCCGCTGGTGTCCGACCGCATCGGCATCCTGCCGACGATCGCGTCGCAGTAAGCGGCAAGACGGCTACCAGGGCAGCTCCGCCTGCCCGTCGCATACGCGGCGCGCGTGCGCGCTGCGGCTGAGATAGCGATTGCCTTCATGCGCCAGCAGCGCCTGCTTGCGCGGCAATCCGCCACCAAACCCCGTCAGCGAGGTGTCCGCGCCGATCACGCGATGGCACGGAATGATGATGCTGATAGGGTTGCGGCCCACCGCGCCGCCCACCGCCTGCGCGCCCTTGGGCCGGTTCACCGTGCGGGCCAGTTCGCCATAGCTGGTCAGCGTGCCGAATTCCAGCGCGCACAGCGCATGCCAGACCTCGTGCTGAAACGTGGTGCCGACCGGGTCGAGCGTCACGTCGAACCCGCGGCGCTCGCCGGCAAACCATTCTTCAAGCTCGCGCCGCGCCTGTTCCAGGAACGGATCGCTGTCGGTCAGCGTCCATCCATCCGGCAACGGCAACAGCGCCTGATCGGTGAACCACGCGCCGCGCAATCCCTTCGGGCTGGCCACCAGGCGCAGATCGCCCAGCGGCGTGGGCATGTCGCGGTAAGTCAGCCGCTCTTGCGGGTCGGCGGGCTTGTTGGACACGACGGTCGAATACACCATGGCTTATTCCTGCGCCTTCTTGCGGGTCAGGGCCCGGTTGTAGAGCACGTCGCGCGGCTGGCCGGTGACCTTGGCCGCAACGCGCGCGGCATCTCGCACGGACAGCGATTCCAGCAAGGCGTCCAGCAGGACGTCGTGGGCGGGATCGATGGCGTCGGTCTCGGGCGCGTCCGCCTCGGCATGGACGATCAGCACGAACTCGCCCTGCTCGCGGTGCGCATCGGCCGCCAGCCATGCCGCAGCCTCGCCCAGCTTGACGGTGCCGATCTCTTCGAAGCGCTTGGTCAGCTCGCGCGCAACGGTCAGTTCACGTTCCGGACCGCAGACCTCGAGCAGGTCGGCAAACGTGGCCGCCAGGCGGTGGGGCGATTCGAACATCACGACAGGCGCGGGCAACGCGCACCACTGGCGCAACCAACGCTGCCGGGCTACCGCCTTGGGCGGGGCAAAGCCCGCGAAGGCGTAGGCAGGGTTCTCGTCCGTCGTGACGCCGCTACCCATCAGGGCGGCGATCACGGCGCTGGGGCCGGGCACCGGCACGACGGCAAAGCCGGCGGCGCGCACGGCCCGGACCACACGGGCGCCGGGGTCGCTGACCGCGGGCGCGCCGGCATCGGACACCAAGGCCACGCGCTGGCCTTGCGCAAGGCGCTCGCAAATGGCCTGCGCCGCGGCGGCCTCGTTGTGGCGATGCGCCGCCATGAGCGGCGTGCCTACACCCCAGGCATCCAACAGCGTGCGGCTGGCGCGCGTGTCCTCGGCAGCGATCACGTCAGCCCGCTGCAGGGCATGCCAGGCGCGCAGGCCCAGGTCGCCCAGATTGCCGATGGGCGTGGCCACGACATACAGCGTCGAGGGGGGCCCAAACGTGCCCCCCCCCACGTCCGACCCGCCGGACCCGGGCACCCCCGGCGGGGGGGGGGGGGCGGGTTTTTTGCTTTCTGGCGG
>CBHWAL010000629.1:0-1605 GCA_966111495.1 uncultured Achromobacter sp.
AAGATCCGAAGGCGTTCATCGCGGCGCTGGGCAAACACCGCCATCCGGAGCGGGAGACCACCCCGCCTATGGTAGGAGGGACGCGCCCGCACGGTTAAGCTTGGACCATTGACACCCGCGGCGCGGCTGCGAATACTGAGCCGGCAGGTCGGGCGAGCGCAATCGGCGCTCGCCCTCCTTAACCGGGGAGGCCGTATGAACCGCGCGTCCGTGTTGCCTGTGAAATTTCTTGGCTGGCTTTGCGCCAGCCTTGTGACTTTTTCCGCCCTGATCAGCTTTTCCCCGCCCGCGCGGGCCGCCTCGGCGGACGAAATCAGCGCTGATGCGATGGCGGCGCTGGAGCAGCTTTACGCCCAGGATCCTCGCATGCGCACACTTGGCGAGAAGGCCGTCGCCGTGCTGGTGTTTCCCAACATCATCAAGGGTGGCTTCCTGGTGGGCGGTGAGCGGGGTTCCGGCGCGCTGATCCAGCGCGGACAGGTCGAGGGCTTTTATTCGATCTCGGCGTTGTCGTTCGGATTGCAGGCGGGCGCGCAGCAGTTTTCGTATGCGCTGTTCTTCATGAACGAGCCAGCGCTGGCGTATCTGAACCAGAGCGATGGCTGGGCGCTGGGGGCGGGCCCCAGCCTGGTCGTGGTGGATCAGGGCTACGCCGCCAGCATCAACACCACGACCCTGACGCAGGACGTGTACGCGGTGCCGTTCGGCGAGCAAGGGCTGATGGCGGGGATGGGTCTGCAGGGGTCCAAGATCAGCCGCATGGATCCGAACTGATCGCGGCGCGGGCGGGCGGCGTTGCCCGCGCGCGCCAGAGTTGGCGTTGACGTTGGGTCAGTCCAGGGTGATGCCGGCGCGCGTGGCGATGCCGCTGAACGTCGTGACTTCTTTCGCGATCTGGTCGCGGAAGGATTGTCCGGGCATGAACACGGGAACCAGCGACAGGTCCGAGACGGTCTTGCGGACCTGGTCGTCCTGCATGATTTCCGAGACGGCGCGGTTCAGCACGTCCACGACGGGGGCCGGCGTCTGCGCTGGCGCCACCAGGCCATACCACCCCACAAAGGACACGTCCGGCATGCCTGCCTCGGCAAAGGTCGGCACGTCGGGCAGTTGCGGCATGCGTTGTTCGCCAGTGACCGCCAGCGCCCGGACCTTGCCCGCGCGGACCTGCGCCGCCGACGCCGACACCGTGTCCACGCCCAAGGCGATCTCGCCGCCGATGAGGGCCGTGATGAGCTGCGCGCTGCCCTTGTACGGCACCGGCATCATCTTGGCGCCGGCGGCCTGCGCGAACATCTCGCCAGTCAGGTGGGGGGCGGAGCCGGGACCAAACGTGCCGTACATCAGGCCGCCCTTGGCGCTTTGCTGCCGCGCGGCCGCCGCCGCCTCCTGGGGCGTCGTCGCGGCCAGGCCGTTCTGCGCCAGCAGCATGACGGGCGCCATGGCAACGATGCCGATGTGTTCGAAGCTGCGCGTGGGATCGTAGGACAGCGACGGCTTGAGCGCCGGCAGCACGGTGTAGGTGGTGCTGCCCGACAGCATCAGCGTGTAGCCGTCAGGCTTGGCGCGCGCCACGGCATCGGCGCCGATGACGGTCGACGCGCC